>CAJYRU010000100.1 GCA_913777295.1 uncultured Sphingomonas sp.
GGTAGTCCGCCTTCAAATTATAGCGCGCGCGGTATTCCTCGGGCGTCAGGCCATGAGTGGCCAGATGACGGCGCAGCGTCTTATAGGGCTTGCCGTCGATCATCGAGATGATGTGATCGCTCGAGGCCAGCGACTTCCGGACGGTGACCGCCGGAGTATATTCCTGGATGTCTACAGCTTCAGAAGCGTCGGCTTGCGGCGTGCCTGCCAGTTTTAAGATGGCGGCATGCATGGTCCCCAGAAAAGCCGGAACATGCTCGGCATCGGTACGGGTGTTGGGATTGCCCAGCCATGCAATAGTTAGTTCGGTGGCAAGTTCGACGGCATTGGCCGTATCTGAATCAATCTGGTCAGTCATGTGGCATCCTGATGGGAGAAAGGGGCCTAAGCTGAGCCATGACTTTTCATGGCCAGCCCGATGACCATGTGAATGTTTGCGGCTATAACGGCAATGGTTTATGTGACGAGCAAGCGTGCCGATGTATTCCAATGGCGTGGAAACGCTGATCTAGGTGTTCGGTCCCGGCATGTGGTGGATCGGTTTGCCGCTCGCTTGATCCCGCAAGGCAAAAGGTTAACTTGTCCCCCACACTCGAAAAAAGCACAGGTGTCACAACCGCTCGGTTGTGACACCTGCATCCCTCACGTCCGCAGCCGGAGAGAGTGCGTTCACACCGGGGCTGAACGGCTGATGATCGTGAGAATGTCTATGCCACCGGCATGGTTCTTTTGCCCATGCCGGCGGACTCGCACCCTAGGCTAAGCGAGTGAACATCCACTGGCCTCCGACCTTCCACGATCTGGCGGCTCCACGTCGGACCAGTCGGTTGGCGGCGCGGTTCGCGTCCCAGACCAGCTCGTCGATGGCGTCCGCGAGTTGAACCGCGCTGCGCGGCTTCTCGATGTCCATCGCGCCGAGGACCATCTCCTCGATCCCCGCGTCGTAGTCCGGCTCGAGGTTATCCCGTTCGAACCGGTCGCACCACAGGATGTGACCGCGCCAGACGATGAAGTGGCTCCCGCAGCCGCCGTCCCGCCACACCGAGGGGAAGAGCGTCAGCCCGCCGCGGCGCATGTCGAAGCGCCATGCCTTGCCCGCGCGGCCGTCGAGGTTCACGACGAGCGTCTCGCCGCAACCGTCGGGACATGCCATCACGATTGCCCGCGGCCTGCCCCGCAGGATCAGCGACGCGTCACCCGGCTGGCCGAGGTTCGCCTCAGCCTGGTCTCGGTATTCGGCGTCGCCGACCATGCGCACCATCCGCGCCGGCGGGCTCATCGCGCGCCTCCCCCGCTCCCGACCGGTCGAACCGGCAGGCTCCACGTCGCGCCCTTCGCCCGCGCGCCCGCGTGGGAGCACACGATGCAGCCTGGCTGGACCGCCACGGCCATCTCCCGGACCCTTCCGCGGATGCCGTCGTAGGTCTGATGTCGTGGCTTGACGGGCACCGGCGTCACCGCGCCGAGGACCATCGTCATCGCGAGCGAGCTAACCGTCGAGTTGATGGAGAGCACGGCGGGCTGCGGCTCCCGCACGCCATGGACATACGGGTCGGCCGCACGCTGTTCCGGCGTCTGCATCTCGCGACGGATGGCGTCCGCGTCGAGCGCGCCGCAGCAGGTCAGGCACGGGAGGCCGGGCGAGAGCATCTGCACCCGTCCGGTGACGTGGCTCACCGCCCCGTTCGCGACCGTGATACTGACGCCCATGTCGATCACGGGCACCAAGTGCTGGTAGGCGGCTTGGTTCGCCACGGCGCGGCTGGCGTGAGAGTCCGTGCACAGGAGGATGAAGTCGAACGTCGCCAGGAGGGCGGCGACATGCTCGTCCACGATGTCCGCCTGGATCGGGATCACCGTGGCGGCCGGGTTGACGGCGCGGATCATGCGCGCTGCGACCTCCACCTTCGGCTGGCCCACGTCCGAAGGGATCGAGCCCACGAGACGGTTGAGGTTCGTCTCCTCCACGAGGTCGGGATCGATGACGGTGATCCACGAGGCGCCGAGGTGGGCGAGCTGCTGGCATTCGAGCGATCCAGTGCCGCCGGCGCCGATCACCGCGAAGCGGAGCTGGCGGAGCAGGCGCTGCCCCGGTTCGCCGAAGGCGCGGACTTGGCGGTCGTCACGGTCGTGGGCAGCCCCGCCCGCGAGAGGCGAGTGGAGGACGAGCTTCTCACCCACCTCCCACACCGGCACCTCTTCGTCGCGGCCGAGAATGCGAGCGCGCGCGCCCTCCGGGCCGATCACCAGGGCGACGTGGAGCACCGGCGCACCGCGCCTGCCGAGATAGGACGCGAGTTCGGCCTCCCCGTCGTCGTCGATCGCTGAGAAGTGCGGGTTGCCCCGGCTGCTGGGATGGGTGTGGATGGCCACGACCGACATGCCGGTGATCCGGCTGCGATTGGCCACGTCGATCAGGAACCCGGGCTTGAGGACTGCCGAGACGCAGTCGCGGCGTTCGTAGGCGTCGTCCGGCACGGGAGCGGCGTCGGCGACGATCCAGGACCCGCTCGCGTGGTCGTGGTGCGCGTAGCCGATGGCGCAGCTCTCTAGACCGTCGGCGTCGAGCAGGCCTGACGCCAGCGCCGAATAGGCCGGCGCCGCGAAGCGTAGGCCGCTCATCGGACCTGCCTCAGGCGATCGATCACCACGTTCATCCATGTCGAAAGGGTGTCGCGGTTCGGATTCCAGGCGCTCGCGAGGTGCCACGAGAACCACATGCCCTGCTGCAGAGTCTCGGGGATGATGTTCAGCGCCGCGTTCTGCGGCATGGCCCCGTGGGCGAGGAGGAGGTCGGGATCCGCCCAGAAGCAGTCGAGCTGCGCGAAGGGGTAGCCGGGCGGGACGAGGAAGCGGATGGTGGTCGAGGTCCTCGACCACCCCTCCGGCAGGCGCACGCCGGGCACAGTGACGAGCGTGGTGCCGCTCGCCATCGTGCTGGCGTGCGCTTCGACGAAGCGCTCCCGCAGCTGCTCGAGCTGCATGCTGAGGATGCCCGACATCAGCCGAAGTTCGCCTTAGGGACCGACGAGAAGCGGCGGACGCCGTGCTTGGGGTCGAGGCTGACCGTCTCGTCGTCGCCGATGATGCGATCGGGATCGTCACCCGCGCCTTCGAGGGAGAGGTCGTGGGTCTGATCCCAGTCGGGCACCATCGCCTTGATCTGCGCGCCGGTGAGCTTCTTCTTGGCGGTCTCGTAGGGCTTGCCGTTGACGAAGAAGGTGTAGGTGACCTTGTTCGGCGCGGTGATGAACTTCTCGACGCCATGGGCGGCGAGGTCGGCCTCGGTGCCCGGCTCGATCAGCTTGTCCTTGCCGCCGCGCACCTCGAGGAACACGGCCTCGTCGTCGCCGATGCCGGCGAGCGAGCGGAGCACCGCCTCCGGGATGGAGGGGCGGCCCCACACGATGCGGCTGTCGTTGAGCTTCACGCGGTAGAGCGGGTCGGTACTGAAGGCGACGAACCGGTGGGCAGCGCGGTCGCGCAGGTCCACCTCCTCGTCGGCGCGGACGTCCTCGAAGTCGCCTTCGGAGGTGATGACGAACAGCGCGTGGCCATCAACGTCCTTGATGCCACCCGCCTTCAGAATTTGGCGGCCCAGGGGCACGGGATCGTCGAGGACGATCGGCTGGTAGTCGAGGTCGTCGAGCGCGAAGGAGACGCGGTAGCGTCCGGGACGCAGCGCGCGGCCCTCCTGAACGGCGCTCTCGACGTCGTCGATGTCGGGGTGGTCGATAATGGTCATGGTGTTGTTTTTCCTCTTCGGACCTCGGCGGATCTGCGTCGGTCTCGAAGGGTCAATCCCGCCAGCCGAGGCCGACCGGTAATTCCGGTCAGAGATTCTTTTGCAGAGTCCCGTCGGCGAGTGGGCCGCAGGTGAAGAAGGCGGGGCAGAAGGGGCAGGTGCGGTCGGAGCGCTCGGGTTCGAACCGGCCCGAGGCGATCGACGCCAGCGTCTCCGTCAGCTTGCCCAGGTTCCTGCCTATCGCCTTGTCGTCGAAGGCGAGCGCGATGGTCGGCTCGTCGTCGCCGAGGTGGATGATCTCTACGATGCAGCCAGGCAGCGACGCCGCGGCGGCCATTTGGAAGGCCGCGTCGGCGAGCGCCTTGCCGGTGGAGGACGAACTGTGCCCGGTCCTGACGACGCGGGCCACGTGCCGGCCCCCCGCGGTGACGACGTCGTCGGCGACCGCGGTCACCTCGTCGCCCCCGATCGACGCCACCAGCGGCCCCGTGTCGGCGCGAGCCCCTCCCGCGCGGATCGTCACGAAGCGTCGGAGGAGGAGTGTGGCGACCTCTCGATGGAGGCGATATTCCTCGGTGGCGAGGGGACCCTCGGACCAGCGCAGTTCGAGCAGGGCCTCCATGTCGGCCATCGAGGATGCGGAGGGATCGGTGGCGGTGAGTTCCTTTACCACGCCCCGCACTAGGTCGTGCATCCTCGTCATCGTGGTCGGCGTGCGCCGCCCGCCTACGTCGAGGACGTGCGTGTAGAGAAAGCGGCGGGGGCAGCGGGAGTAGAGGTCCAGCTGCGCGGTGGTGATGCACACCGGCGGCCCGATGCGGATCGGAAGCGGCAGGGTCTCGGGATCGGCTGCACGTTCCGCATGCGCGATCGCCGGGCGTGCGTTCGTCACCCCCAGTCGGGCGATGAAGGGGGAGGCGTCGCGCCGGGCCCCCTTCGCCGTCCTGGTGGCCGAATACAGCAGCAGCCGGTCGCGCGCGCGGGATGCGGCGACGTAGAGCAGGCATTCCTGTTCGAGCGCGTGGTCCGCGGCGGCGAGGGCGACGGTGCCGCCCTGTCCTCCCTCGATCATCCCGTCCGGGACCGGGCAGGCGGGTTTGCGCGCCGTGCTCGGCATCGCGTTCTTGTTGAGGCCCATGACGTGCACTGCGGGGAACTCGAGCCCCTTGCTGCCGTGGATCGTCATCAGCCGGACGGCGTCGATGCCCTGCGCCGCCGCAGGCAGCTGGCGGAGGTCTCGCTCGTCGGCGAGCTGGACGAGGCGCCTGATCCCGTCGAGCGTGCGCTGGATCGGGAGGCCGGGTCCCGATCGCTCCGCGCGCAGGAAGCCCATCAGCTGCCAGATCGCCACTCCCATGGCGCGACTCGAGACGTCATCCGCCGAGGCGAGCAGCGCGGCCGTCCGCGTCCGGTCTAGCAGGAGGTGGGCGAGCACCGTCCACGGCCTCGCGTCGATGCCGAAGCCGGCCAGCATCCCGGCGGCCCGATCGAGCGCGTCGGCGTCGCTCTGGTCCAGGTGCGGCGCCCTGGTCGTCGTGGATGCCCACGCCATTGGCGCCGCGTCGGTGGCGCGCAGGTGCTCGACGACGGCCGATGCGCCGGCGAGGCTCAGGCCGGTCGCGAGCCCTTCAAGCGAAGGTTTCCGAACGAGGCCCATCGCGCGTCGGTCGACCAGCAGTGAAAGGACGGACAGGAGATCCTTCACCTCGGGGCGCTCGAACAGGTTGCCAAGATAGAGCACCGGGATACCGCGCCGCTCCAGCTCGCGGCCGACGCGGGTGAGCCGGTCGTTCCCCGGGCAGAGCACCGCCTGATCGCGGAACGGCACCTGCGGCGAGCCGCGGAGGATCTCGTCGGCGAGCGCGTCGGCCTCGTCATCGTTGTCGCCGAAGGTGACGTGCTCGGGTCCGATCCCGATGGACGCGCGGAAGGCGTCGAGCGACGCGTCACCGGTGCCTGCCTGCATGCTCCCGCCGAACCTGGAGAATGCGCCAACGATCTCTGGCGTCGAGCGGTAGTTGACGCGCAATCGGCCGCCCAATGCGCCCGGGAAGTCGTGGGTCGCGAACCGGGACATGTTGAAGGACGAGGCGCCGCGAAACCTGTAGATCGCCTGCCGCGCGTCTCCCACGGCCCAGAGGTTCCGGCCGGCGTCGGTCAACTTCTGGAGCAGCCGCACGCTGCTGCGGTTCACGTCCTGATACTCGTCGACGAGGATGTGCGAGTAGGTGGCACGAAGCGCGGCCGCCGTCTGTGGATCGCCGTCGAGCAACGTGACTGGCAGCGACACGAGGTCGCCGAAGTCCACGGCGCAGGCCGCCTGCTTCAGCTCCTCGTATCTCCTGTAGACGAGCGCGACCTCGGCGCACCGCTCCCCCGCCGCGCGGGCGTCGGCGTCGACGGCGTTGTCTACCATCTGCTGAGCGAGGGACGCGAAGCGCTCGGCGTCGGCAACCTCGTCCTTCGCCCGCGACATCGCGCCGAGCATGTCCTTCAACGGGCGCGCCGGATCCATGAAGTCGCGGTGGTGCCGGAGGTTCAGGGCGAGGTATTCACGCTCCATGATGGCGATCGCTTCGCTGCGATCCATCATGCGGGGCTCCCTAGCGAAGCCCAGCTGACGATGGTGGCGCCGCACGATGTCCAGCCCGAACGCGTGGAAGGTGCCGATCCACATCGCCGGTGCGGCGTCGGGGCGGAGCAGCGCGATGCGATCCGAGAGCTCGCCTGCGGCCTTGTTCGAGAAGGTGAGCACCAGGATCGAGCGGGGATCGACACCGTCGTCGACCAGCCCGGCGACGCGCCCGACGAGCGTCTGTGTCTTGCCGGTGCCCGGTCCCGCCTCGAGTAGGTAGGGGGCGCCGCGATGGCGGGCGGCTTCGGCCTGTTCTGGGTTGAGGGGCTTGGATGGGGACGTTGGCTGCTGTGGAGGGGCGGCGTCGATCTCCGGGAGCAGCAGGGCGTCGAGGAGCTGCATCGCAATGACGTCGAAGGGGGCACCGAGCCGGTCGGCGATCTGGCTGGCGGTCATGCCGCCGAGATGCAGGGATCGCGCACGAGCGCGGGGAAGGATCAGTTCGCGGCCGAAGAGATCCATCTGGACCTCGCGCCGTTGTCGTCGGCTGTAGTCGACGACCCTGTCCTCCCCGACCGGCGCCGCCTCAGCCGGACGGGCGGGATCGACCTCCAGGGCGATGTGCTCAGTGCGGTCGTCGCCAAGGGTGGCGTGTCCGAGCTCGTGACCGATCAGGAATGCCCTTGCGAACGCGTCGCCCGCGTCCTCGTGTCGGATCGCCCGGTCGCTCGGATCGAAGTGCGCGCGACCGCCGGCTAGGATGGGACTTCCCGCCTCGACCGGCTCGACGTCGAAACCTTTGTCGGCAGCGACGGCCATGACGATGTCGATCGGATCCCACGGGTCCGCGCCACCAGCGATGGCTGCGTCGTGCAGGGCCGCTGCGCGCTGACGCGCGATTTCGACGGCCTCCACCACTCAGTCCCGCGGATTCAGCAGCTGCTTGCGCCTGTCCTCCGGGACCCTGCACTGCTCGAGCAGTGCCTCGAAGGTCACCTTGTCCCCGTCTGCGCTCGGTGCGTCGTCGGACTTGTAGCTGAGGCCCGGTGTCAGCCTAGGCGGACCCGCCAGGAAGGCGCTCAGCTCGTCGACCCCGGTGCGCAGGCCGCGAGCCAGGTTCGCGAGGAAACCGACCGGGACGCTGGCGATGTCGACCGCCCGGGAGCGGAAGCCCTGTATCACGCCGCTGGGGACGTCGAGCAAGCGCCTGAGGGTGACAAGTTCGCCAGAGGAGAGCGTGGCGAACGGATCGGCTACTTGCGCCGCCACGCGTGCCGGCGCCGCGGCATGGAAGTCGGCCAGCGACGCCTCGACCCAGGCCTCGTCGACGGGCGCCGAGATGTCGGCGGTCGCGCGCTGGAGCCGCAGCTCCATCGACAGATCGATGAGGTCCTCGGCGAGTTCGGGGTGGAGGCGCAGGTATCGTTCCAGCGTGCCCCGGTCGTGCTCGGGCTCCACGGCGAAGGCCATCAGGACCTCCTCGGCTTCGTGGTGGGGCTGGTCAGTCATTCCAGGCTCCGATCCCCAGCTGCTCTCGTATGTTGGCGATGGCGGCGTCGCGTCTGTTGCGCACGGTCTTCTCAGATTTGACTCCGAGCACCTTGCGGATCGTAAGTACGTCGTCGTCGTTTGAATCGATGGGCATATCCTGAAGTAGCATCTCGATAACTCTGCGTTGCTTGTCTGGTAGTGTCCTGATCGCCGCGGCGACCTTGGACCGGTAATTCGGGTCTTTGGAAAGCAGCTCCTGTTTAACGTCGAGGCTGCCGACCGCCTTCTCGACAGCGATGGATGGTTCGCCGCTCTCCTCGTCGTCGATGGCGTCCCTGCTCGCCATCTGCCGTCGGGCCCGACCCATGGAAGTCTTGCGCAATGCCGCGACCGCGCCCGAGAACATGACCTCGAAGTAGTCGAGCGCGAATCCGGGGGCCGCACGATCCTCGATCAGCCTGGCCTTGAAGATGTCGCGCACGCGATCCCGTGCGTCCGCCCCATAGACGTTCTCGGGACCGCCGGCCTGCTCGCCCTCAACGCGGGGAAGAGCGGACGCCAAACGCCGCATGAGTTCTCGGTAAAGTTCGTTGAAGTACCGCTCGTCGTTGTCGTTCCGCGCGGCACGGATCAGGTAGACAAGGCACTCTGACTGCACATAGTTCGGTGAGGTCGGGTGTCGCACCTTCAGCCTCTCCAGCATCTCGTCGCGCGACAGGTTAACCAGCGATGCCAGCGCGGTCTCAACCTCCACACGTCGAGTGTAGGGAGTGCCATCTCGTTTCCTCTTGGTGAGCCCCTCTA
This sequence comes from uncultured Sphingomonas sp., assembly GCA_913777295.1. GTDB lineage: Bacteria > Pseudomonadota > Alphaproteobacteria > Sphingomonadales > Sphingomonadaceae > Sphingomonas. Next base: position 8,616 of record CAJYRU010000100.1, read on the forward strand.
CCTGCCGTTTCTGCAAGACTATCCTCTAAGGTTTTCGCCGTTTGGCGTTCTACTTTTCTAAATACAGGAGTGGCAGGACTGGCCAACTATTTCCACTCAAATTTGTCGAGCCGATTTGTAAAGCGAGCGGGTCCTGGACCAAGCGCCGTTATCGGGGAGACCCGGGTTTGTACCTTTTGTTAGAGCATTGGTACATTGGCTCTTAGTGTCACAACCGGATGGTTTTGGCACGCCTGCCGTCCTACAGTCCAACGCAGCCGCGCCCCTCGAGTGCCAGCGATCTGCTGGTACGGATTGCGAACGGGCATATGTCAGGCTGCGGTTGACCAGCGTTCAACTTTTAATTGAATCCTCATGCGCTCACGCATATATCGGTCGCAACATGGCCGTCCCCTCTGTTGCCGCTGGCATCAAGGGGCGGCCTTCTTCATATCTGGGCCGGATGCTTCCGCCTTATATCAAGCCCCACCTCAGTTTCGCCGACCAGCTCGCCCTTCTGATGGCGCGCGGCCTAGTGGTGACAGACCAGGCCAAGGCGGTCCTCCATCTGGAGCGTATCGGCTATGGGCGCCTTACTCCCTATTGGCAGCCGTTCCAGCAACTCGTCCCCGATCCCAATGACGCGACGCGGACCATCCGCACCGAGCAGTTCCAGGCCGGCGCCGAGTTCCGCCACGCCGTCGATCTCTACCTGTTCGACAAGCAGCTTCGTCTCCTTTTCCTTGATGCGGTCGAGCGGGTCGAAGTCGCGCTGCGCGTGGATCTCGCGCATGCGCTCGGTAAGCGTGACCCCTTTGCGCACCGTTCGCTCGCGTTCCTCGACGCCCACCGCGCGAGCCAGGTGCAGCGGGGTGGCGGCACCCGTCACGCCGATTGGCTCACCAACGCCGATCGTGCGCTCGCCCGTTCCAAAGAGGATTGGGTCAAGGAGTTCCACGCCACCTACAGCCCGCCCGTGCCGATCTGGATGGCGGTCGAGGCATGGGATTTCGGCACATTGTCCTGGCTGCTCGAGATCGCGCATCCCAATGACCGTGCCGCCATCGCGAAGCGCTACAGCCTTCTTCCCAACACGCTGGTGAGCTGGATCAAGACGCTGGCGTTCGTGCGCAACACCAGTGCCCACCATTCCCGTCTCTGGAACGCGGGCATCGTCAACCAGCCCCTCGTGCCTAAGCCTTTCGAGGCCCCTAGCCTCGTTCATATCGGGAGCGACCTAGAGCGCCGGACGCGTGTCTATGGCGCTGCGGCCGTGGCAAGCTATTTCGTCCGTCGGATCAATCCCGGCTCGTCCTGGCCCGCCCGCATGAAGGCACATTGGCACGCCTTTCCCGGCATGCCGTTCGCCGGTCCTGTTCAAGGGGGATTTCTACCCGGGTGGGAGGCCGAAGCTATCTGGAACTGAGCTGGAGAAAAGCGGTCGTGACTCTGGTTACGACCACGATCTAACCGCTCTTCACCGAAGAGGAACAGAGAACGCCGAGCCGCTATCGAGCATGCTGAGCGGGGTAGGCGTGATCCATTTAGCCCCCAGCTGAGGATATGGACCGTAGAACAGGTCGCCGAGGGCGCGTCGATAGTGCGCGTTTCTCCAGCGCCGGCGCCGATGTTCGGGACCGTCATGGATCATGTGGCATCGCTGGCACAGTGCTGCCAGCTGGTGGAGCGCGCTGTCGCTGGGATCATGGTTGAGGTGCGCGCAGGCTAGAACCACTGGCGTCCAAGCGCCGTGCACCAGGATGTTCTCGGTCGGCCGCCGCACACGTCGACCCTGCCCGTTGCGCCAGCAATGCCGCTTCCGGTCCCACCATCGTCCGTCCCGGAGATGGAAGATCCTCTGCCCATGGGGGCGCCCGCAATGCTCGCAAGCGCCTCCTGCCCGCACGAAGCGTACATGGTGCGAGAGCTGCTGCCAGTCGATTGGGTATAGGAACACATGCTCGGGTCGGATCGGCATCAGGCCTCTCCCTCCAGCGCTTGAGATTGCGCAGTGGTCGACATCACGGGGCCAATGCCGTGGCGGTCAGCGCCCGGTAAAGCGTGGCATGGTGGCATTTGAGCAGCTTGGCGGCTTCGCGCACCGACGTGCCTTCGCTCACCAACCGCTCGCCTAGTGCGATCTGATCGAGGGTAAGCTTGGGTGGGCGACCGAAGCGTACTCCCCTCGCCTTAGCTGCTACCCGCCCGCTGCTGGTGCGCTGATGAATCAGCTCGCGCTCAAACTCGGCGATGCCCGCGAACACGGTCAGCACCATGCGACCAGCTGGCGAAGTGGTGTCCGCCCAAGGCTCCGCCAGCGAACGCAGGCCGGCGCCGGCCTCCTTCAGCTTCTCGGCAATGTCGAGCAGGTCGCGGGTGGAGCGTGCTAGTCGATCGAGCCGCGTCACTACCACTGTGTCACCGGCGCGCAGCTGTTCGATCATCTTAGCCAGCTCGGGACGGTCACGCTTCGCACCCGAGATCTTTTCCTCGAACGTCCGCTTGCATCCGGCCTCCTTCAACGCGGCGCGTTGCAGTCGGAGATCCTGGTCATCGGTGGACACACGGGCGTAGCCGATCAGCATGTCGCAAAACTGTATCAGAACACAAACATTGTGCAACCGACTTTTGCGACAACAACATACGAGAGAAAGCGAGAGTCGAGGGCAGTGTCGCGAAACTTAGCATTTTAGCGACGCACCAGCTGTCCCGCTTCTCCGTCGCACCCGGCGAATTTTGGGAAAGAGCAATCGGGAACAGGTTCTGGGAAAACAGCCGAGAATTTGGCTCCACCTCAAACGGTTTGGTGCCGTTGATCCGCCACTTCATCATCACCAGCGTGGCCTTGGTTGGCTTGCCGCCTCGATCCGTACCGGCACCGTCCGCACATCGGTAATGCTGCGCAAGCTCGCTGGCTATCCGCGCCAGAACCCCGTCGCCCGCGCTCTGCGCGAGATCGGATGGGGCGAACGCATTCTGTTCCTGCTCGACTGGCTCGACGATGCCGATCTGCGTCGCCGCACCACCAACGCCAACCTCAACAAGGGTGAAGCCCACAACGCGCTCGCCCGCGCGGTCTTCTTCAACCGACTCGGCAAGCTGCGCGGCCGCACCTTCGAGAACCAGCGGCACCGCGCCTCCGGCCTCAACCTGATCGTCTCGGCCATCACCCACGTCGCCATGTTTGCCTTCTTGCCGATGCCGTGCTTGCGGTACAGCTCTGCGGTCTTCACGCCAGCCTCGTGCTCCCGCAAAATGCCTATGATCTGGTTCCGATAAACTCCCGAACCCGGGATGATTTGTCAGAGGCAGTGGTCGATCCAGTCGTTGATCCGGGCAAAGGAACTGTCGGAAAGATTGAGGAACACCCGTCGCTGATCCGCCGGATCGGGGGTGCGGTCGATCTCCCCGTTCTCGACTAGGTCTGCGATGTGGCGAAGCGCGGTCGTCGGCGGGATATTGGCCGCGACGCATAGTGACGTCACCGACACCCTAGCCCCCTTGAGCCGCGCAACATACAGATCGAGTAGCATGTCCCAGCGTGGCTCGACGAACAGGTCTGGCCGCAGATAGTGGCGCCGCTTGGCTCTGGCGTAGATGACGCCCTTGATTGTGCTCAGCCTTTTGGCCGTGCATGGCGGCAGTTCCAAATAGTCCCTTACGAGATCGCTGAGTTCGTCGATGCGCTTCGCGATCGCTGCTGCCGCACTGAGACGATTAGGATCAAGAGCATTATATAAACCCAAAGCTGTTCCGACACGGCGTAGGCCATGGGCACCGTTTGTGGCTTTATAAACCGCGCCAGATGGGTCATCACCGCGATGTTCTGAAGGGCTGTGATCCATAACGGCCAAAATCTCGTACTTTTTGCCATGATAACGATGAACGCGACCAGGGTCGCGACATCGACCATGAAGATGCCCACCTCTGCTCCATACCATGCCGGCCCTTTGTTCGCTGCGAGCCCGGTGGCGAGCGAACCGATGGTGATGGCGATGATGCACGCGCGTTCCGCGCGTTCGCCTCTCATGCCGATATAGACTAGCGCTGCGGCAAGAATGCAGAGGTAGAGGAGGGGGACGAAGGTCAGCACGACGGCGAGCATGGCTCAGATAGGGGCCGGATCACCGTCGCGCCAATCATCTTAGGCGGCCATCGTAAAGGTGTCGGCCTGGACCGCCTCAACCGGCGGGCAGCCGGGCAGGCTTCCGATCGCGGTCTCCTGAAGGCCGAGCTTCGCGCGGGTCTGGATGAGCTCGCGGCGGGTGGCCGCCATGCTGTTGCGGACCTCGGCCAGTGCCGCCACGGTGGCGAAAGTGTTCATCATCGCGGAGTGGGTGGGCAGGGGCCCGACCTGCGCCTCGATCGTTCCTTCCGCCAGCGCGGCGAGGAAGCGGCCGGCGCGGGCGATCGCCACGTCAACAGCGGTTTCAAACGGCGCGAGATCGGACACGACGGTACGGGCGGCTTCTTGGACGATGTTCGGCATGATGTCTCCGGAACGCAGGTGGCGCTGCGAATGGACCAGCCGATCAGGCCGGTCAGAATAGTTCGGAAAGACCGCTTAGGGCTGCGATCGAGCCTCCGAAGATGGAGGCAATGAGTGCGGACAGCACGAGCGAGTAGATGAGCTTACCTGCAAGCGTCAGGTCATTGATCGGTCTCCCCTGGGTCGGGAACGGCAGGGGGAAACCTGCCGTCTGGTCCAAGGTCGATGCGTCCGCCAGCTGTGGTTCGGCCACTAACAATGGCTCATATATAGCGGAATCATATATGCCGCCCTCATGATCGAATAGCAGGCGCGCCGCTTCCGCACTGCGGCTCACGCCTAAATGCTGGCGAGCCAGCGCCAAGCGCTGATTGACGGTCACGGGACTGCGTCCGATATGCCGTGCGATGTCCTTGACCTCCCAGCGGGCATGAAAGAGGCGCAGGCACTCCTTCTGGCCGTCGGTGAGCAGATCGAATCTATTGTCCTCCATATCGGACGTTTTTAACGCCGAAATGGAGCGGCATAAACATGGCTGACGCCTTCCCGCGAACCGACCAATCCAAGCAGGGGTTTAACCCGCATATGGAAGGGTGGCCGTGACGTGATGGGTTGGACGACCCCTGCACCAGCGTAGCTGTGCAATGATGTGGTCGTTGAGCCACGTCTAGGAGTAGATCCATGCAGCAGGATGTCGTGACCTTCGGTGTCGATCCGGCGAAGAACGTGTTTCAGGTCCACGCGATTGGTGCTGATGGAAAGGTGTTGGTACGATGGCAGCTCCGGCGCGGCGAGGTGCTGAAGTTCTTCTCATCGTTGCCGCCGTGCCTGGTAGGGATGGAGGCATGCGCGTCGACGCACCATTAGGGCCGAGAGCTTTTAGCGCTGGGCCATGATGTCCGACTGATGCCGCCAGCCTATGTGAAGCCATACGTGAAACGCGGGAAGATCGACGCTGCGGATGCCGAGGCGATCTGCGAGGCTGTAACCCGGCCGACGATGAGGTTCGTGGCGGTGAAGAGTGTCGATCAGCAGGCGGTGCTGATGCTCCACAAGACCCGTGATCTGCTGGTGCGACAGCGAACTGCACTGATCAATGCGCTGCAGGCGCACCTGTCGGAGTACGGGATCGTCACCAGCAAGGGGCCCGGCGGTGTCACCGCGCTCATGAAGCTTCTTCACGAGTGGCGGGAGAAGCTGCCAGCATATGCCCGGTCAGCGCTGCATACTATTGGTGCTCAACTGCGATCGCTGGCAAGCGAGGTCGACGGGCTTGAGACACTGATCCTCGCCTGGCGCGCAGGGATGCCAGTCGACAGCCGTGGCTAGCCCGACTGCTCGAGTGCAAGCCGGTGAAAATCGCGACCGTCGGGCTCGCCAACAAGACAGCGCGCATCGCTTGGGCGGTGATGGCGCGCAAGGAGGTCTACGCGGCGGCTGCCGCGTGACCGCTATCCTCGCCGACCGCTGAGCGGCCAGCAGGAAGGTGTAAGGGCGGCTAAGTGGTGATGACAAACCGGTCAGACCGCCAGGATGCGTAAGCGTCAACATCACGACACTTTGGCGCTTCGTTGTCCTAGCCGCCACCGCCATCTTATAGCTGTGATGAACGATTCATAACCTTAATCTATCAATGACTTGCGGTAAGTATCTGTAATTTATGTCTATGGCACACGCACGCTATGCAAAATATACAAATTTCATTACGAATAAAAATTTATGGTCCATTATGGATGGTATTTTAAAAATTACGGAAATGCTTGTTCGCCGCGTCATTCGCAAATGATATATCGATTGACAGTATATCATGATTCAATGTTTATTGACCGCGGAAGGCGATATGCCTTCCTGTCTCGAAGGGCGACACCTCCTTTCTTGACATGTTTTCACATGGAGGATGATATGGCACGCATTCTAGAACTGCAGCGTCTCGAGGCGGATTCGGCAACCTACATGGCAGCTGCAATCAGCACCGGTAGCTCGACTTCCGACTGCTGCAAGAAGTCGGCGGTCTAATATCGTCTACCGCTGTTGGCCGAACACTTTTTGATGTTCGCGCTTTCACGCTCTGGATGACGGCATAGTTTACTCTGGGTCGTCATCCAGTTGGCTGTGCGGGTTGCGGTGCTTAAAATACGCCAGTTCAAATGCAAATAATCTTTAAATGGGGATGGCAATGGAACGAGTTTTGGGTCTGCAGCGTCTGCACGCGGATACCGGTCGCGGCCTTGTAGGAAATAGCTGTACTAGTTCTGCGATGTACTGTTGCAATAAGCCAAACTGACCATAAAAAAATAGCCAGTTATGGTAAATTGTTATCCACTTTAAAAAAATATAAAAACCACCGATATTTTATTGCAGCGCATTAAAGTACGAAGGCGGTATAGGTGCGGGCCTTGGTGGGCCTAGAAAGTCTTACCCAAGTAGAAATGGAAGCGGTCCATGACGCAATCGCTGCGAGATGTTAGGCATATTGATAAGACTTTCTATATCGGTTCGGATAATCGGTTCTATGAACCAAATTACTTACATTACGTTCCTAGCGAGGAGCTGAGGGCGCTAATTGAGCCAATTATCGAACACGATGATCATGAATGGTCGATTCATCGAGCTGACGTCTGGACGCACATTATCCCGCAGATATTCGATCCGGCACGCCGTCTACCTGATCAGGGATGGAAAATCCACGTCTCCGCAACGACCAGGAACTGCGCTGAGATCTTGACGAAAGTTGCTAGTGCAGCAATTTGTAGGCGCATCCAATTTAAATTTGCAAACGATGTTAACACTTTAAAGTTGATGACATCGAAGCGTTGGACGCGAGGTGGATCAGGAAAGTTTATTACTATATACCCAATTGACGAAACCGAATTCGTCGAGTTCATAGATATTCTATATTGTGATCTGGCTGGGTTTGAAGGTTCGTATATACTGTCCGACCGTCGTTACAAGGACAGCCGCTGTCTCTACTATCGCTACGGCGGGATTAGGGCGGTCCAACGCTTGGATTATTTAGGACGACGTCGCGAGGTTTTGGTCTCGCCCGCAGGGGAGGATGTGCCCGACCAGCGCCGAGCCTATTTCGAGACGCCGCCTTGGGCGAAGGACCCGTTTCCGCCGGAGGCAGATGACGGCCAAGGGGGGCTGACGCTCAACGATGGACGATACTTGATTAAGAAGGCGCTATCCTTCTCGAACACGGGCGGTGTGTATCTCGCGCAGGATACGATTACTGGCGAAGACGTGGTTGTCAAAGAAGCGCGACCGTTCGTCGAGTTAGGCTCAAACAGCCAGGATGCAACCACGCGCTTAGCTCAAGAAGCAAAGATTTTAGAGATCGCATCAGGGCTGGAAATCACGCCAAAAGTGCGTGCCACGTTTTGGGATTGGGAAAATTTTTACCTGGTTGAAGATTATTTAGACGCTGACGACATGCGGGGCATGATGCTGCTCCACTCGCCTCTGCTGCGTGTGAACCCAACGAAAGCGGATTCCGAGGCGTTTTACGAGCGGTACCGAACGATGTTTTCAGATCTGCTGGGAGCAATCGATCGCTTTCATGGGCTCGGAATCGTCATCGGTGATCTGTCACCGACCAACATAATGGTCGAGAAAAAAACGGGCGCCGTCCGGATAATCGATCTGGAAGGCGCCTTCCGCCCTGCGACCGACGGTCCGCAGCAAATATATACGCCTGGTTTCCGGCTGGAAACCAAGGGGCGAGAGAAGGACAGCGATTACGGCGACGACCTGGATGCGGCCGCGGCGATCATGACATACAGTATGTTTCCGATTGCGGCGATGACGAGGCTGCGCGACGACGTGTTCACGCGTGTGCTCCCAGTCTTGGTCGACGATATAGGATGGGCACGGACGCCGGTGCTTCGGATCATCCGCGGACTGCTGGACCGATCACTCTCCTGTCGTGATGCGATCGTTCTGCTGAAAGCTGACACGGAGATCGAGACGCCGTTCGAACGTCCTTCCCACCATCGTAACGAACGGTCCGTGGATGAGATGCGAATCGGACTGGTACGCTTTGCTGCTGACAACTATCGGCTAGAGGAGCCGTACACGCTATTTCCAATCGATCCTTTCGGCCGTCAGTCCAACCCGCTCGGGCTATTCTTCGGCGCGACCGGCATCGTCGCCACACTTGTCGCAGCGGGCGAGATGCCGGATCTGCCAGCGTTGGAACGGTTCCGGAAAGAGCTGGATGCTTGCGACCCGGCACATCTAGCCCCTGGGTTGATTGTCGGGGCGGCGGGAATGGCGATAGGACTGCTCGCCGCTGGCGAGCCGGAGGCCGCGCGGCGGTTCTTGGATGCAGCCAACGAGGGGCCTCTCACGACCGCGCACCATTCGCTCTACTATGGCATGGCGGGCATCGGGTTAGCTAATTTGGTCGGTCACCAGGCAACCGGTGATGGGCGATACCTCGATGCAGCACGGCGTTATGCGACCCTGCTGGAGGAAAGGGCGATCGCGTCGGACCGCGGCGTGCACTGGCAGGACAATGGCACGGTCCGCATTGGTCTCGGTTACGGGCAAAGCGGCGTGGCGCTGTTCCTCCTAAGGCTGTCCCAGATGCTAAACGAACCGCGATGGCGCGTGCTCGGGCAGCGCGCGTTAGAGTACGACCTGTCGTTCGGGCGAGAGATCGAGCCCGGCGTGATCAGCTTCAGCGACACGCCTGACGACGAGCGGACCTTCGAGCAGTATATTGAGCAGGGCAGCGGCGGTATCGCGAAGGTCGCTATCCGCTACGGCCTATGGGACCGGGTTGACGGCATGCTCTGCGACATGCATCGGAAATATTCGGCTTTCGCAGGGCTTATCTACGGCCTGTCTGGCTTCGTCGACGTTCTGGTCGATGCCCATCTCTACTCGGGCGATCCGACCTATCTAGCTATGGCGGAGCGACCGCTGAGCGGATTGACAGATCTGTATGTGTTCCAGCTCGATAACAGGCTAGCCGTCCCAGGAGAAAATCTGTTTCGCGTGTCCTGTGACTACGCGACCGGCCTGTGCGGCGTCATCGCGACGCTGAATAGGTGGGAGAACGGGCTAGGCGACGGCATGTGCCTTGATTGGCTCGACGGCAAACGGGTCTGACAATGCGGAAGTTCGTGTCGCTACTTGGACGTGAGCGCTGGAACTATGCCATCGTCACGCTCTGCGCTGCCGCAGTCACCGGGAGCGAGGCGTTGCTCCATCCGCTGCTGTTGAAGGCCATCTTCGATGCGGTATCTGGGGGCGAGAATTTCGGCCGCTTTGTCTATCTGGGCGGCGCCTATCTCCTTCTCGGCCTGTGCGTCAACATCCTCACCTACTTCGTGGCCCTCTGGAAACTGCGGGTGGACAATCGTGTCGTCGCAGATGCGAGCCATCGTCTACTCGATGCCTATTACAGAAAGGATTACGGCGACGTTCTACGCAATGGCAGCGGTTACTATGTTGCGCGTATCCGATCTGACGTGAAGGAAGGACTGGTGCCAATGCTGGTCACGGTCCGCGATGTATTCGTCAGCATCGTGACGTTCATGCTGTTGATTTCCGTCCTGCTGTACCTCTCCTGGCAAGCCTTCGCAGCACTGGCTGTGATCATCCCGGTATCTACCTTCGTCAGCATCAAGGTAGGCAAGCGGATTCGCACGTTAACCGGCATGGAACGGGATTCTGAAGCAGCCTTGATGGACGTGTTGGCCCGCGCGGTCGGTGCGTTCAAGATGGTCCGCACTTTTTCACTCGTTCCCGCCGCAATCGCGTCGTTCTCCGGCAGCGTCGACCGGTCACTGGCGTCCAACTACAGCAAGTTCCGTGTCGTTCGCCTGCTGCAGAGCGCGGGCGACCTGACCATGGTCGTGTCTGACGTTTGCTCGATCTTCGTCGGTGCCTATTTCGTGTTTCAAAAGCAGATGACGCTCGGATCGTTCATTGCGTTCATGAACGCGTTCTGGCGATCTGCAACGACCCTGATCGAGGTCTTCAACCGTTGGGCGGAGGTGCACGGCCACCTAGCCACCATTGATCGTCTGGTATCTTTCGTGCAAGCGGCACCAGCCACGCCCTATCACACGGCGTCGACGTGCATCCGGGCGGGCGGCATCGCCTACGCGTACGGCGAAAAGCAGGTCTTGGCCGATTTCTCCATGTCCGCCCGCAGCGGGAATCGGACGCTCATCCTAGGACAAAACGGCGCAGGCAAAACTACGCTCGCGAACATCCTCTGCGGCCATCTGTATCCTTCATGCGGCGATTTGGAGCTGCCGGCCCGGATCAGCGGCATCACCCTCCCAGTTCATTTCCCCCCCGCCTCGGTCGGGGAACTCCCGATCAAGCTCGACCTGCTGAGGTTGTTTGCTGTTGACGATCCCGTCATTCTTGCGAGTCCGCCTGATCTCCTATCGGCGGGGCAGCAGCAGAAAATCGCGTTGGCTCTGGTTCTGTCGATGGAAGCGGACCTCTACGTGCTCGACGAGCCGCTCGCCAATCTGGACCTCGCCAGCCGCGCGCTAGCCATGCAAGAGATCCTGCGGCGAACCGCGGGGCGGATCCTAGTTATGATCATGCACGATGCGGACGCCTATCGCGGCAGCTTCGATCAAGTGCTGACGTTGGGAGAGGCCTAATGCGCCAAAAGAGGCCCCAGTTGCGTTCCTCGCCAAGCCGTGGGTCGGGACCGGCATCGGTTGTGCGCTATGGCATCCTGTTGTGCGCCTCGGCGATCACTGCTTACCCGTCGTCGGCCACCGCCCAGTCGCAGGCCGACAGCTCTGCCGCGGCGCCTCCCGCTAATGCCGGGACCCAGGAAATCACCGTTACCGCTAGGCGGCGCGGCACCCGCTCGGCAATCGACCGAACAATCTTCGACATCGATGCGGGCGACGATGCCGCCAGCCTTAACACCACTGACGTCCTTCGACGATTGCCGGGCGTAACCGTCACCGCATCGAGCAACGTGACCGTGCGCGGTGGGGCCAACGTCGGCTTCTTAGTCGACGGCAAACCAGTGCGCCGGGAACTGGCGCTAGCTATCCCAGCCAGCCAAATCGACCGCGTCGAGTTGATCACGACACCTCCAGCCGAGTACGCCTCTGATGATGAGGCGTTACTCAACATTATCTTAAAGAAGGCGGCAGGTGTCGGTTGGTCAGGGAGCGGCAGTGGCAAGGTAGATACGCAGGGCGGCTACCGCGCGGGTGCCAGCATCGTGCGAGGAGATGGGCCGACCTCCGGCAGCGGTAGCCTGACGCTGCGGTCGATCCCGGGCATTGTCGACTCGGTCAGGGATACCAGCTTCATTGGGGCGTCGACATCATCAGACCAGCGAGTTCGAACGCGAGAACGCAGCACCTTCCGGCAGTTGAGCGGCCAGGCCAAGGTGACACACCGGCTGGCTGAGAATGAGAGCCTAGAAGTGGTCGCGGGTGCCAGCTACAATGTGAATCCGCATGACGACGCCGTCGTAGAGATGAACGACGGCTCTGCGGGGCCGCGACAACTAGCCTACAGGCGGGGCATCGGTTTCAGCGGCTTTTACCCGTCCGGCAGCGTCACCTACCGCAATCGATCAAGCGAAGATTATGGGATCACCGTTGGCATCGACGCCAACGGCGGCCGCAGCGACGAGCGGCGGGACTTTACTGGTGATGTGACCCAGCGCTTGGCTGATCGGCTGTCGTTCCACTTCGCGCAGTTGAGCGTCGACTACGATACGCGGATGGATGACGATCTCAAAATCATGGTCGGCGCGCTGATCGCCGTAAACGGGGTCCGCGATAACCTACTGCTATCGGGTTTCAGGGGCGTTGGCCAAGACCAAACGGTCAACTTCGGCTTCCACCGCAAGTCGTTCGCAGCGTACGTCACGGGGGAGGGGGAGATCGCAGGATTCGGCGTTAAGCCAGGTCTGCGGCTAGAGGGATTTACGCAGGATATCACCTTAGCGCAGCGGGCCGCAGCCGGGTTCGAGGGAACGGTTCGCTTGCTCCCCAGCCTTCACCTGACTAGAAAGGTCGGTGACGGGCAGTCGATCAAGCTGAGCTTCTCGGTCCGGCTCGAGAAGCCGGACGCCCTTAACTTTAATCCGTCGTTAAAGTTTAACTCGACGGTGCAGGCTGATCAGGGAAACCCGTTCTTGCGGCCGATCAGAAAGGTTCAAGGCGAGATTAATTACACTATTGAGAAAAAGATATTGTTTATAGAGAATAGTGTATACGCGCGCAAGTCGATAAACGAAGTAAATAATGTTCAGTATCTAACCGATAACAACGTTACCGTTACCTCCTTCGTCAATCTAGGCTATTCGGAGACGTTCGGATATTCATTAAATGCGCGGATTAAACCAAGTTCGAAGCTCGAGATCGGCGCTGGTATAGACCTGTTCCATCAGAAGATTGTGGCCCCCGCCGCGCTCGCCCTACTTGGGTCGGCTACGTTCCTAGCGCTAAATGGTAATGTCACCGTGACCTATGCGCCAGACAAGCAGAACTCGTTCCTCTCTACCATCGGCTACACCAGCCGCAATGAGACGCTGGGGCTTGTCAATCCGGCGACGGCGACGACCGACTTCCAGTACAGCAGGGCACTGTCGAATAAGCTGTCGCTAACCGTCAACCTTATTGACTTCGGCGCGCCGCAGACCTTGACGACAAGGTTCCGCGGCCCCGGCATAAGCGGAGTGGAGCGTGTTCGGCGTGCATCAAGGCTGGTTAGAGTCGGATTGTCGAAAACATTCTGATGGGTGTAGCTGATTTAGGGATGTCGGCATCGTACCCTTTGTCGGCAAGAAGGTAACGCATTCGACCAGCACGTTCGAGAAGCGCGGGCGCTGCCTTTACGTCGCTGACGTTGCCGGCAGTCAGCATCAGTGCATGGGGGCGGCCGATGACATCGGTGAGTGCGTGGACCTTGGTGGTCCAGCCACCGCGCGAGCGAGCGATCGCCTGGATCTGGCGCCCCCTTTTCCACCGAAGGCCGCGCGTTGCGCCTTGATGTAAGTGCTGTCGATCGCGGTGATCTTCGCGACCACGCCAGCATCCGCCAGCCCGTCGAGCAGCGGTTGAACCGGTTATAGATCGTCGTGGATGGCCCGTAATCGGCCGGGCAGTCGCACCAGCGGCAGCTGACCTTCAGCACATGCACGATGCCCTAGATCATCCGCCGATCATCTACCCGCTGGGCTCCGGGCTGGTTCCTGGGCAGATGCGGCTCGATCGCCGCCCACGCCTCATCCGACAACCATAACAGCGCCATGCCTCAATCCTCTTGACCCACTGGCCAGTGAATCAGGAAAGCCAGCACTCCTCAAGAGGCTGATTGGGTTTGGGCCCTAAGCTATTATTTTAAAATTTGCACGCCGCCTTGAAGTAGAAAGGAGGTGCCGCCGTAATTGATGAGCTACCTCATGATTCTGGATAGTTAAAAGCCTACCACCACATCACCTTGGAGAAGGCCTCTTGGGCGATGGTGCCAAATTTTATCTATACTTTTCAATATAATAACATCATAAACTACGTGTCCCACCGCTCAGCATTCTGGGATTGACTCGACCCGTATGAGATGATCGAATGATGATTATCTCTATACTAGTTCAGAGAAAAGGGGACGATTATGTCTCAATTTTACAACGGACCAGATATTTTACCCTCGTTCGTAGGTGATCGCAATGACGTTTTAAGAGCTATGTCTCTTACAAATTCTACACTCCAGCTAATTGTTTTACCGACCGAACAATGTAATTTTCGATGTACATACTGCTATGAAGATTTTAGCATCGGCAATATGAAAGAAGTAGTTGTTCAATCAATTGTTAAGTTAATCCAAAGAAGATTCCCAGAATTGGAAACTTTACGAATTAGTTACTTTGGAGGTGAGCCCCTATTAAATTTTAAGGCAATAGAGACGATAAGCGGCACTTCACAAACTCTTTCTAATTCTTTTCCGGGCAAAAAGTTTTTATCAGATATGACCACTAACGGTTATCTTCTAAATGAGGAGCGATTGGCAAGGCTTGTTTCGTTTGGATGTCATGCGTTCCAAATTTCGCTTGACGGGTACGGCGGCGATCACGAAATTACACGAAAAAGTCGTAACGGCCTTCCAAATTTTAATGTAATTTGGAATAATTTGCTAGCAGCAAAGAATAGTAAATTAGATTTTCATATTGCTCTTCGTGTTCACCTTAGGCCCAGTGGAGAAGAATCTACGATCAAGCTTATGGAAGAAATCAAGAAGGTTTTTCCAGATCCAAGATTCTCGGTGACGTTCAAGCAAATCAATGACTTGGGCGGCGAAAGCAAGCAACACCCAGATATTTTTACGAAGTCAATGAAAAAAAGACGCGATGATCTTATTGATATTCTACGAGAAATAGAATTCAATAGGCAATCTCTATTTCAAGATAAATCAGGTAACGAAAATAAATCTCTAGTAAATACTGACAATTATTTTGGATTCAATAGTATTTGCTATGCGGGTAGGGCAAATTCAATAGTTATAAGGGCAAATGGCCGAATCAATAAATGCACTGTTGCTTTGAAGAGACAAGAAAACGATGTCGGATACATCGACGATAACGGGCATGTTATACTAGATAACGCCAAAATAGCACCCTGGCTAAATGGGCTAGTGAGCATGGATAAGGCTACGTTATTCTGTCCAGCTAATAGCGTTCTATCAAATTAAGATTGTAGCTATTATTACTCGACGAATTACCTGCAATAAGTCAAATAAAGTTTATTATTGCTTTTAACAAAAACAGTTAGATATTATCGTGGTTATTAGTATTGGGTATATAATATTTATAAGTTGACAAATTTATATTGTTATGATTCTTTCTATGATGCCATCATTGTATGGCGTATATTAGGAGGCTACTATGAATCATAAGAGTCTTAAGAAGGATACGTATTTTGCAATTTCTGCAATTGCGGTGGGGATGACTTTTGCCAGCCCAGTCGGAGCGGCAAGTCAGGCGGGGATCACTTTTGACAAGGACGGCAAAGCCTTAATCAATGGTGAGAGTATCGACAAAAGCTTCTCTCGGTTGAGACTTTCTGCGGTGCAGCCAGATCGCTGTCCGAAACCTGTTGGCTGCAACTTTAACTGCGGACAAAATATTTCTTCTGAATAAGATATTTATCTTATTTTGCTAAATTGATACAGGGCGTCGGGAATCAGGCATCTCCGGCGCCCTTTTTGCCCAACTTAGAGGCTGATCCATTTAAGCTAAAGCGTACCCGCTGTTGCGGATATATTTGGCGCATTCGTGAGGTAGGAAGGCGTCGAGAAGCGAGCCGATCTGCTTCCATGTCGCCTCGACCGATCGGGTGTTGGCCTTGCGGAGCAGGGCTTTGAGCTTGGCGAATACCTGTTCGATGGGATTGAGGTCGGGCGAGTAGGGCGGCAGGAAGAGGAGCCTGGCGCCGACGGAGCGGATGAGTTCTCGCACGGCCTTCCATCCCGATCGAGAAGAAGTACCGCTGCGATGCGGGGATCTAGAGGCTGTTATGGACTTGGAGGATCGGCTGATTCATCCGATTTTGGATGAGTGTTTGCCGCAAGCCTTATCCGTCTGACATCAACGACGAGGAATGGTCGCTGATCGTGCCATACCTGCTGTTGCAGCGGGAGGATGCGGGTCAGCGAGAGCATGATCTGCGCGAGGTGTTCAACGGCTTGCGTTACATCGTGAAGACGGGCGCGCCGTGGCGATGGATGCCGAACGACCTGCCGCCCTGGGCGGCTGTGTACGAACAGACGCAACGCTGGCTGGCAGCGGGCTGTTTCGAGGCGATGGTGGACGATCTGCGCGGTGTATTGCGACTGGCCGCAGGACGCCCGGCCGAACCCAGCGCCGCCATCATCGACAGTCGGACGCTGCGATCGACGCCCGAGAGCGGGGAACGCGCCGGCTATGACGGGGGCAAGCGCAAGAAAGGCTCGAAAATCCACATGGCGGTGGATACGCTGGGACACCTGTTGGCCCTGCATGTCACACCCGCCAGCGCCGAAGATCGCGGTGAGGTGGAGCGGCTCACCCGCACCGTGCAGGCCGTCACCGATGGCCACATCGAGATCGCCTGGGTGGACCAGGGCTACACCGGCGAGCGCGCCGCCAATGCCGCGGCGGGGCACGGTATCGCCCTGAAGGTCGTCAAGCTGCCTGAAGCCAAACGCGGCTTCGTGCTGCTGCCACGCCGCTGGGTTGTCGAACGATCATTCGCCTGGGCAACCCGCTTCCGCCGCCTCGTGAAAGACTATGAACGCTACGCCGAAACACTCGCCGGTCTTCATGTCGTCGCCTTCGCATGCCTCATGATGAAGCAAGTCGCTCAACTCGCCATAGGTTCATAACAGCCTCTAGGCTATTGGATTTGGAAGAGGCGCGATTGCCCTTCGATGAGGATAGCCAGCGTATCACGCGCCGGTTGCGCTCAATTCTATCATCGGCGTTGGCGCGTGCTGACCTCCCGCAGCAGCCCGATTTCGATGTGGCCGCGCAGGACGTATTGGCGATTATCAAGGGCATGGTGGACGCTGCGGGGGAACGCGGGGAAGAAGATCGGCGCGCTCTCGGCTCGCGCGTGGGCAGAGCCGTTTACGGCTATCTGGACAATTCGGCGTGGTGATGAAGCGTGCGGGTCTTGGGCACTCGATCAGGCGGGCTTTCCCGAAATTCGATCCCAATCGGGACCGCTTAGTAGCCTAACCGCTTAGTAGCTTAATCGCTTAAGTTATGGCTGGTAGGCCCTATACGGAACCGCCTTTTTTCCTCGCAACGGCAATCAGCCGGGCTGTGCCTCGCTGCCCCCTCCCCCGTTATTCGCCATAAAATAGAATCGACGATCAAGATCATCTCAATGATCCGGCGACAATGGCTAAGCGACTAAGCACCTTTACGACTAAGCGGCTAAGCCGTATAGGTCGCTTAGCCGCTTAGTGGGAGTAGCAGTCATGCAGGTATGGGCCGTGATCGCGCAGAAAGGTGGTCAATCCAAAACGACCCTTTCTACCGGCTTCGCCGTCGAGGCGGCGCGCGAGGGGGCGTCCGTCGTGATCCTCGATGCTGACGATCGGCAAGGGTCGGCGCTCTACTGGTCGGAACGTCGCGACATTGACGACGTGATGGTGAAGGACAGCAGCGTCGCCGGCCTGCCGCTCCACGTCTCGCGCGGGCGAAGCAGCGGCAAGATCGACCTCATCATCATCGACACGCCGGCGAACTCGAAAGACATTGCCATGCTCGCGGCCGAGCAGGCGGATTTCGTCATCATCCCTGTCGCGCCGCGCGGGCTAGACGTTCATTCGGTGTTACAGACCGTGAAGCAGGTCCAGCAGGCGGGTACGCCGTTCGCGGTCATCCTGACCCAAGTGCCACACCAAGGCGGGGAGGGGCAGGAGGCTCACGCCGGTTTCGCGGCGAAGGGCGTGACGCTGTTCGACAGCCGCCTGCATTTCCGCAAGGACTATTACAAGGCGACGCCCCTCGGTCGGACAGCGACCGAGACGGAGCCGGACAGCAAAGCGGCGGCCGAGTTGCGGAGGGCCTATGAAGAGGCTAAGCGACTAAGCGGTTATACGACTAAGCAAGTAAGCGAGGTGGCATGATGGCAAGGAAGCCTTCCGCGCTGGCCGGCATCTTCGATGACCAGCCCGAAGAACAGGCACCGGCACCCGCCGTCGAGCCTGTCCCCATGCCTCAGCAGTCTGCACCCGCACGTCGATCGCGCCGCGACGCCGGAACCCCGACGCCGGCAGCGCCGACCAAGCGCAGCAGCCATCCCGGCAAGAAGCCGGTGCTGATCCATATTCCCGAGGACATGCACCGCGCGTTGCGTCAACTTAGCGTCGAGGAGGGCGGGGAACCGCTCACTGTCATCACCGAGCGCCTGCTCCGCCAGTATCTGGTCAAGCGGGGGCACACCAGGTTCGCGCCGTGAGCAAGCGGCGCGATCCCAATCCCGAGTTCGACCTGTTCATTCCGGCGCTGGGCGACCTTCCGCTCCGCGACCAGCGCGAGGTCATGGAGCGGCCATTCTTCTCGCTTCAGAAACGCAAACGGTTGAAGCCGATCGAGTATAAAAGCCCGGACGGTGAGGCATGGGTGCGCGTCCAGGCGATCCCCGACTATGGCATGGCGACGATCTGGGACGCCGATATCCTGATCTGGGCGGCGTCCACGCTCAACCGCATGAAGCAGCAGGGCTTGAACGACCTGCCGCGTACGCTGACGACGACGCCCTACGACCTGTTGCGGGCGATCAAGCGCAGTACCGGGGGCAGGGACTATCAGGAGCTGCAAGCCGCGCTGCTCCGGCTTCAGACCACATCCATCACAACCTCGATCCGGGCGACGAAGCGCAGGCAGAAGGCGGGCTTCAACTGGCTCGATAGCTGGACATTCGATACCGATGCCGATACCGAACAGCCGCGCGGGATGACGCTGACCCTCTCCGACTGGGTTTACGAGGGCATCGTCAACGAGAAGTCGCTGCTGACCATGCACCCCGACTATTTCCTCCTGTCCGGAGGGCTGGAGCGGGCGCTGTATCGCATCGCGCGCAAGCATGTTGGCTCGCAGCAGGGTGGGTGGTTGTGCCGGGTCCAGGTGTTGCGCGACAAGACCGGCAGCGACGCCCAGCCCAAGGAGTTCAACCGGATGCTACGGCGCGTGATCGAGGCCGATCAGCTCCCCGACTATGCGATGGAGCTGGCAGAGACGACCGACAGGAGTCCGGCCGTCCAGTTCAGACGCCGCGGCGAGGCTGAGACGCTGGCGCTGGCGGAGAAAATGCGGGCGGAGGAGGAGCGGCGCGCGCGCTTCGACGCCGATCGTCGGCGCACCGAGGAGGTGGATGCCCGGATGGACAAGCTCGCCGGCCGACGCTGACTATCGGGGTTTCACCCACCGCTGGCCCGACTATCGGGGTTTCATCCACCCGGCATAGTCTTCCAGCGGTCGCCCGCGTACCGCTCCGGATGGCGAATAGCCTCTCAATCTGTGGATAACCAATCCGGGCACGCGGTTTTCCGGTACGTCTGACTCGGGGTTTCACCCACCATTGCTTCGGGGTTTCACCCACCGCACTATCGGGGTTTCACCCACCGAATCACGGGGTTTCACCCACCGGACGCTTCCGTAGGCTACTGAAAAATGGCCCAAAATTCCGCTTTTTGGACCCCTTAACTTTCTTAATGATTCCTATTTAACAGAATCACTTAACCTCTACGGACATGTCGAAGGAACGGAAAGGGAATGCGGAATTGCCCCTTCGGGGCAATGCGCCTTCGTTTCGTGCCGGCTATCGCCGTCACAGGAGCGGCCTGACGGCCGCAGGCTTCCGAGAGAAGCCGAGCCGATCCGGCGGTGTGTACCTGTCAGCGCCACGCTCGTTGAGAGGGCAGAATGGGGAGATGCTCAGAGCCTATCGTTGGTTTTGGCGGTGTGTACGATCACGCCGGATCGTAGAGGCCGGCGAACTCACGTTCGGCATAGTAGTAGATCTTGCCGACGACGAGCGGGTACTGGCCCTGCCACAGCAGCAGGAGATCGTCGGGGTTCATCCGCATGGCTTCATCGGGCTTCGCCGACCGGCGCGCGGCGACATGGCTGCTTAAGCTTTCCGATCGGGTGCCGTCGCCGAAGATGCTCACCGGGCCGGACGTGCCGAACGTCTCATATTCGATGATGGTGTCACCGATCGTGCACGACCGCATGTCGGCGGTGGCAAGATTGTTGACCCCGAACGTCTGAATCACGCCGGCATTGGGCATAAGGGTGCCGGCGCGCTCACCAATAGGTCACCTTAGCTGATGCATGGCTTGGAGGATCGGCCATAACTGCATTCCGAACCCCGCCATCAGCTCCATCGCGCGTTCCACAGGATCAAGACGGCCGAGCGCGGCGAACTCATCAAGCAGGAACAGGACCGGGCGTTCCGGCCGGGCAGGGGAGCGCGCCATGTCGGTGATGGCCTGGACGACCAGCAGTGGCAGCCAACGGGCATAGGTGTCAAGCCGGTTGGGTGGCAGGCACAGGAACACCGTGCCCGGCCGCTCCTGCAGGTCGGCGAGCAGCGCGGCGAAGCCGGCGGGATCGCGGGTGAACTTGTCGCGCACGGTCGCCAGCGTGGCGCGGGACATTGGTTCGTGGACGACGGTGTGCAGGATGATGCCGGCGATGGGCGCCCTGGCTTCCTCGTTCCAGTGCGCATCGTGGACCAGCGCGTCGGCGACCGTCTGCGCATCTTCCGCGAGGTCAGGGCTGGTCGCATCGAGCCATGCCAGCGGGTTGTAACGGGCCGCCGGACGCCCGGAGATGCCGAACGGATCCACGCACCACACGTCGCCCTTCGTGGCGCGCGTGCGGGCCGTGACGGGGGCATCGCAGAATGTCTTCGCGAGCGCACGATAAGCGGGACCAATGAGTCCCGATAGGATCGAACTGCTAATCTAGCAGTCGGGCTGCTGCATTCAGCGGAATAGCGAGGACGTAGGCGACGTCCTCTGCCGAAATATCTGGCCGCTCGCGTCGCAGGTCGTTGGCCGTATCGATGAGTATCTCCGCCATCCCGGTCGGGCGATCGAACCCGGCGAGGTGCCGCCTGTGGCGATGTTCACGGTATTGGCCGCGCAGATCGGATGCTCGCCCGATGCCTTCGCCGACTATGCCGCGCGCGACACAACGCTGCGCGAGCATCTCGCCGCGATCGAACGCCGGCCCGGCCTCCGCACCCGCCCTTAGCACCCACAACATGGCCGATATCGCCTATGACGTTCACCAGCCCATGAAACCTGGGGCGGGGAGCCAGACTGCCGTGGCCGATATGCTACAGTTGCGACAGCATAAAGGGCAGATCGATCAGGCCTGCCGAAGTGCGACGATATGCAATTAAATGCGACGCAAAGCGATTATCTGCGATGATATGCGATTATCTCCCACGCAGAGGCAATTCTGCGCCGTCGTCGCATATCGTCGCATTCAGTCGCATACGTTGTGACGGCAAGATGTGTGTTGTAGCCATACACGCTCACGCGCGTACGCCTACAACACGGTCCTTACTCGCCTGCGGCTCGACGTCATTTTGCTCTGCGAGGCGGACGGACGCTGCCGCGTTTTACAGGGGTGCATGGAGTTTTTTTGGGGGATGGGATCAGGCACCAAAACCGGGCGCGGAACCAGGCCAAGAGGTACCCGTATCGATGTGTGGGTGACGGAAGGCGAGCTAGCCGAACTGGCG
>CAJYRU010000101.1 GCA_913777295.1 uncultured Sphingomonas sp.
GTGGGCGAGTAGAATTCGTTGACGTCGACGATCCGCATGGTCCCGTCTCCCGTTCAGCGCATGAAGCCGAAGCCGCCCAGCCCGCGCAGATATTGCGCGCGGATCACGGTGCGGGTGATGCCCGGCCCGACGTCGATCAACGCATCAACCAGCTTGGGGCGCGCGCGACCGATCTTGTGGTTGCTGGGGAAGCCCGCTCCATCGCTCCAGAAATTGAACTTGCGCTTGCCGTCCCGGTCATGACCGAAAAACAGCGCATAGCGGCCCGGGCGCGGCACGCGGATGCAGATCGGCGCGTCGCCGCTGGCGGGGGGCGTGATCGTGACCCGGCGAAAGAATTTCCCCTCTCGCGCCAGATCGTCGTCGCCGGCGAGGAAATCCTTTTCGTTGGGCGGATACAGTTCCAGCTTCAGCGTGCCCTCACGATCCTTCAGCCCCGTCACGGTGGCGAGGATCGCCGGCCCTTGGCCGCTGGTGCAGGCCGCCGCGTCGCTGCCCAGCACCTGGGCCGCGGCGGTGGGTGCCACCGTCGCCAGCACCGCGGCCGTCGCGACGATGCAAATGGTCTTCAGCGTGCCTTGCGCCATGCGCGCGTCCTTTCCCACACGTAAGCGGCCCCGAATAGCAGCACCAGCAATCCGTGCATCAGCAGGATCGATGCGGCGGTGAACGCCATCAGGTCCGACAATGATCGATCATGCCCGATCACCAGGATCGCGAAATTGGCGAAAAGCAGGTCTTTGTTGGGCAGGAACGGCAATCGGGACACCAACTGCCGCCCCGCGACCAGAAACAGCCACATGCCGATCGACACGCTGGGCATCGCCCAGGCCCAGGCCAGCGCGATCGTGACGCAGGTCACGCCGATCCGCAACAAGTCGATCCAAAAGACGAACCACAGGTCGCGGCGAGGCAGCGAGAAGACGCGCTTCGACAGCAGGATCAGCCCCAGCGACAACGCCGTGGCGAAGGTGAGTGACCAGATCATCGCCTTCACCACGTCGGGCGCGATCAATTGGTAGCCGAGCGGCAGCGCGATGGCGGCGAGCAGCAGCGCGGTAACGTTGCCGGTGATGCCGGAGACGATCGTGACGTCCTTCACCGCCCCGAATGGCGCGGTGACCATCTCCAGCCGGGCGCGCGCCCAGGCGTAGAAATAGGCGTCGCCCGAGTAACCGACCAGGATGTCGTTGGCGATCCGCTTGCGATTCAGCGCGGGAAAGGCGGCGGGTGGGACATCCCACAGACGGCGGAAGATCACGAAGTCGCACAGCGGCAGCGCGAAATACGACCCGAGGAAGAACAGGTAGAAGCCCGGCGACGTCGGCACTGCGCGCCGTAGCCCGGCAAGCCCGTGGCCGAGCAGTTCGTGCCCCAGGCCGATCAGCATTGCGATCGTCAATACGGTCGCCAGCAGCGCCGGCCAGCGTCGACGCAGAGACTGGACCGGCTGCAACGCCCCCAGCGAGGCAGTGTCGGCCGAGCGCATGGCGGGGAGAGGGGAGGGTGGCTCTTCGACGCCCAATCGGTTCATCCTGCGCCCGTTTTACATACGGGTGGCGCGCTGTAGCAGCGTCACGCAGGACGCGCCAGTCGTGGCGGCTAGGAGGACGTGCCCTCGCGTGCTTCCTCGACGTTCTCCGACCGGCGCTCCATCGCGGTCTTGATCATCGCGGTCATCGGATCGGCGAGCGCAAGCCCCATGATGCCGAACAACGCACTGGCCAGGATCTGCGCGCCCAGTGTCAGCGCGGGCGGCAGGTCCACCGTCCGACGCGCGACCATCGGGATCACGACATAGCCGTCGAAGGTCTGCACGACGACGTACACGATCAGCGCGAGCACGCCGGTATGCGCGCCCGCCGAAAAGCCGACCGCGACCATCAGCGAGCCGGAGATGAACGCGCCGATGTTGGGAATGAAGGCAAGCAGCCCCGTCAGGATGCCGAGGATCAAGGCCATCGGCACGCCGACGATCCACAAGGCGATCGAGGTCAGGACACCCTCCAGCGCCATCCCCAACAGTCGCCCGGCGAGCAGGCGGCGTAGCGTTTGCGCCATGCGACGCACCGTCACGGCGAATTCCACCCGGTTGCGTTCGGGCACCATCCATTGCAGCCCGCGCTCGTATCCACGCGGCTCGATCGCGATGAACAGGCCGAGCACGACGATCATGAATCCGCTGGTCAGCGCCCCCGCCGCGGTGCCAAGCCAGCTGGTGACCCGGCCCAAGGACGACATCGCCTGCTTCGCGATACCGCCGAGATCGCCCGCGCCCGGCATCAGCCCTTGCGCACTCAGCCAGTGGCTCAGCCGCAGTGCCTGCACCTCTACGGTCGAGCGCAATTGCTGCGCCTGGGCGGCGATCTGAACCCCGGCAAGGTAGAAGGTGCCGAGCAGGAAGGCGACCGTCAGCAGGCAAACGATGAGCAACCGCCATCCGCGCCCGATCCGGAGCACCCGCCCCAGAAGCCGGACGCCGCCATCGAGCAAGGCGGCGAAGACC
>CAJYRU010000102.1 GCA_913777295.1 uncultured Sphingomonas sp.
GCACCGACAAGGGCATCTGCCTGATCACCCAGCCGATGATCGACCGTCTGGCCAACTGAAAGTCCCCATGACCCTTTCCGTCCTGTCGGTCGCCTCGGAGGCGTTCCCGCTCATCAAGACCGGCGGCCTCGCCGATGTGGTCGGCGCGCTGCCCGAGGCGCTGGCGCCGCACGACATCGCCGTCACCACGTTGATCCCCGGTTTCCCCAACGTGATGCGCGCGATCGGCGAGGATGCGCCGCGCGTCCATCACTGGACGCACATCATCGGCACCGAAGCATATTTGCGCGAGGCGATGATCGGCACGCACCGGCTGCTGGTGATCGAGGCGCCGCAGCTTTGGGAGCGTGAGGGGCTTCCCTATGTCGATACCGGCGGAAACGACTGGCACGACAATTGGCGGCGCTTCGCGGTGCTGGCGCGCGCCGGGGCCGATCTCGCCTCGGGCGCGGTGCCAGGTTATGATTTCGACCTGCTCCACGCGCATGACTGGCAGGCCGCGCTCGCCCCCGCCTTTCTCCATTATGCGCCCGGCCCCGGCAAGGTCGCCAAGAGCATCGTCACCATCCACAATATCGCCTTTCAGGGCTCGTTCGCGGCGCACCACTTCCCCGATCTGGGCCTGCCCCCCGAGGCGTGGAGCGTCGAGGGCGTCGAATATTATGGCCAGATCGGCTATCTGAAGGCGGGCCTGCGGACGGCGGATGCGATCACCACGGTCAGCCCGACCTATGCCGAGGAAATCCACCGGGTTCAGTATGGCATGGGGCTGGAGGGCCTGATCGCCGCGCGCGCCGAATGCGTCAGCGGCATCGTCAACGGCATCGATCCCGCCATCTGGAGTCCCAAGGCCGACCCCGCCCTGCCCGCCCCCTTCACCGTCGACACGCTGGACGATCGCATCGCCAACAAGCGCGCGGTCGAGCAGGCGTTCGGGCTGGACGAGGATGACAGCCCGATCTTCACCGTCATCAGCCGCTTGACCTGGCAAAAGGGCATGGACGTGCTGGTCGAGGTGATCGACGATCTGGTGGCACTGGGCGGACGGCTGGTCGTACTCGGCACCGGCGACCCGGCGCTGGAGTTCGCCTTCGCCACCGCCGCCCTTCGCCATCCGGGCCGCGTCGCGGTGCGCATCGGCTATGACGAGCCGGTCTCGCACCTGCTCCAGGGCGGATGCGACGCGATCGTCATCCCCTCGCGGTTCGAGCCGTGCGGGCTGACCCAGCTCTATGCGCTCGCCTATGGCTGCGTTCCCGTAGTCGCGCGCACGGGCGGGCTGGCCGATACGATCATCGACGCCAATGAAGCCGCGCTGGCCATGGGCGTTGCGACCGGGCTTCAGTTCGATACTGTCACCACCGACAATATCGTCGCGGTCCTGCGTCGCACAATGAGACTTTATGCCGACCAAGACCAATGGCGGACCATCCAGGTCAATGGCATGAATGCCGACTATAGCTGGCACCATAGCGGCCGCCACTATGCCGAACTCTATCGATCCGTGCTGGGGAACCCATGATCAAGACCGTCGCGACCGAGCCTTATCTCGACCAGAAGCCCGGCACATCGGGCCTGCGCAAAAAGGTCCGCGTCTTTCAACAGCCCAACTATGCCGAGAATTTCGTCCAGTCGGTGTTCGACGCGCTGGGCGATGAAAAGACCGGCCAGACGCTGGTGATCGGCGGCGACGGCCGCTTCCTCAACCGCGAGGTGATCCAGGTCGCGATCCGCATGGCGGCGGCGAACGGCTTTGCCCGCGTCGTGGTCGGCCAGGGCGGCATCCTGTCGACGCCTGCAGCCAGCAATGTGATCCGCCAGCGCAAGGCATTGGGCGGTCTGGTCCTGTCGGCCAGCCACAATCCCGGCGGGCCGGACGAAGACTTCGGCATCAAGTACAACATCTCCAACGGCGGCCCCGCGCCGGAGAAGGTGACCGACGCGATCCACGCCAACACCAAGTCGATCAGCCGCTGGCTGACCGTCGAGGCCGACGACATCGACCTCGACACGCTGGGCGAGGTGACGGTCGGCAATATAACGGTCGAGGTGATCGATTCGGTCGCCGACTATGCCGCGCTGATGGAAAGCCTGTTCGACTTCGCCGCGATCCGTCGCGCGGTCGAGGGCGGCTTCACCATGTCGTTCGACGCGATGAGCGCCGTGACCGGGCCTTACGCGACCGAGATTCTGGAGAACCGGCTGGGCTTCGCCAAGGGCACGGTGAAAAACGGCACGCCGCTTCCCGATTTCGGCGGGCATCACCCCGACCCCAATCTGGTCCATGCCAAGGAATTGTACGACCGGATGATGGCGCCTGACGCGCCCGATTTCGGCGCGGCGTCGGACGGCGACGGCGACCGCAACCTGATCATCGGACGCGGCCGCTTCATCACGCCATCGGACAGCCTGGCGATGCTGGCGGCGAACGCGCGTCTCGCGCCTGCCTATGCGGGGGGGCTGAAGGGCATCGCACGTTCCATGCCGACCAGCGCCGCCGCCGACCGCGTGGCCGAGAAGCTGGGCATCCCGGCCTATGAGACGCCGACCGGCTGGAAGTTCTTCGGCAACCTGCTGGACGCAGGCATGGCGACGATCTGCGGCGAGGAGAGCGCAGGAACCGGCTCGGACCATGTGCGTGAGAAGGACGGGCTGTGGGCGGTGCTGCTCTGGCTCAACATCCTCGCCGCCTCGGGCAAATCGGTCGACCAGATCGCGCGCGATCACTGGGCGACCTATGGCCGCAACTATTATGCGCGCCATGACTATGAAGGCGTCGAGAGCGAGCGCGCCGATGCGCTGATGGCCGATCTGCGCGCCAAGCTGCCGACCCTGCCGAGCGAGAGCTTTGCCGGGCTGACGGTCGAGACGGCGGACGACTTCGCCTATACCGACCCGACCGACCAGTCGGTCAGCCGCAATCAGGGCATCCGCGTGCTGTTCCAGGGCGGCAGCCGCGTCGTGTTCCG
>CAJYRU010000103.1 GCA_913777295.1 uncultured Sphingomonas sp.
TCCAGCTCGGATCGCCGTTGAACGAGGGCAGATCGTTCTTCAGCGCCTTGTAAAGCTCGACCAGATAGTCCGGCAGTTCGAAGCGCAGCCCGAAGCTGGCCGCGACATCGTTGTGCGTGTCCGAGAGTATCGGAAAGCCGAGCGCGTTCTGACGCACCGACTTGCGGCTATTTACGGCGGTCTGGGGCGAAATGGCCACGAGCTTTGCGCCCGATGCTTCAAAGTCCGGCAATGCGGCCTGCAAGGCCTGCAGCTCCATGTTGCAATAGGGGCACCACACGCCGCGATAGAAGCTGACGACGAGCGGCCCCTGGGCGAGCAGCTCCGTCGAGGAGACGGGCTTGCCATCGGGATCATGAAGCGTGAAGGCCGGTGCCCGGTCGCTCGCCTTCAACGCGCGCCCCGCTGCGCCACTGGCGATCAGTTCGGCCGTGGCGCGGTGCATCGTCTCGATGACCGATGGTGGGACGTTATAAGGCGGTTTGCCGGCTTCGAAGTCGGTCTTGAAGGCGTCAAGCTGGGCTTGCAGGGTCATGGGTCTTCTCCTTGGATGTGAAGGTCAGGCAGAGGGGGCGAGGGCGTTGGCGCGGGTGACCGCACGCTGGACGGCAGGGCGGGCGTCGATCTCGGCGAACCAGCGGGCGACATGCGGCGCATCGTCGAGGTCGATCCCGGCGAACTCACGGCGCCATAGCCAGCCGTAATGGGCGATGTCGGCGATGCTGAATTCGCTCCCGGCTACGAAACGGCGTTCCGACAGCACGCCGTTCAGGACCGTCACGACCCGGCGAGCTTCCGTGCTGAACCGGTCGATCGCAATCGGCTGCGGCTCGGCAGCCAGGCGCTGGAAGAAGCCGGCCTGGCCGAAGGCCGGACTGAGCGCAGAGGCGTGGAAGAACAGCTGTTCGAAGACGCGCGCACGGTCTTCGCCGCTTTCGGGCAGCAGGTGGCCGGTCTTCTCGGCGAGGTAGACGAGGATCGCAGCGGACTCGGTGAGCGCCAAGCGTTCGCCATCGGCCGTCGTGTCGACCAGCACCGGCACCTTGGCATTGGGATTGAGCGCGACGAACGCGGCATCCTTTTGCTCGCCCTTGCGAATGTTGACGCCGTGCAGTGTGTAGTCGAGCCGCAGTTCCTCCAGGCCGACGAGCACCTTAATGCTGTTAGGGGTAGCGAAGGCGTAGACGTCGATCATGGCGGGCTCCTCGGCGGTGTGAGGAACAGATGCCCTCTTCCCACTCGACACGGCAGCAGGCCATAAGCGATAACGCTCATTCCCAGGAGGAATGCCGTGGATCGATATCAGGCAATGGCGACCCTCGTGCGGGTGGTTGAAACCGGTTCTTTCTCGGCCGCCGCGCGCCAGCTCCATGTCGGTCAGCCCGCCGTGTCTAAGACGATCGCGCAGCTGGAGGGACGGCTGCAGGTCAGCCTTCTGATCCGGTCCACCCACGGGCTGACGCCGACGGAGGCCGGGCTGCGCTTTTACGAACGCGCAAAGGCGGCCCTGCGCGAGGCGGACGAGGCGGAGCTCGCTGCCCGCGGTGCTGGGGCAGGGCTATCCGGTTGCCTGCGGGTGTCGGCTGCGACGACCTTTGCCCGGCTTTACATCCTGCCGCTGCTACCGCGTTTCCTCGACGATCACCCCGATCTCGAGATCGACGTCATCCTGGACGATCGCGTGATCGACCTGGTCGCCGAGGGCGTCGACATCTCGTTGCGGATGGGTAATCTGCCGGACTCGGCGGCCGTCGCGCGCAAGCTGGGGACGGGGGGACGCTCGGTGTTCGCGACGCCCCGCTATCTGGCGCGCGCGGGTGAGCCGGAGAGCCCGGCCGATCTCGCCGCCCATGAGACCATCATCTACAGCCAGCTGACCGACGTCTGGTCCTTTACACGGGACGGTACGGAGGCGTCCGTGACCGTGCACGGACGGGTCCGCGTCAATGCGGCGGAGGGCCTGCGCGCGGCGGTGCTGGCCGACATGGGACTGACGATCGGGTCGGACTGGATGTTCGGTCCCGAACTGGCCGATGGCCGGATCAGGCGTGTGCTAACCGATTGGTTGCTGCCGCCGATCGATCTCTGGGCGGTCTTCCCGGCGGGGCGCATGGCCAGCGCAAAGGCCCGTGCGTTCGCCAGCTTCGTTGAAGCCGCGCTCGGCGAGGTCTATTCCCGACCGGCATAAGCCTTATCGCCACACGCCGTCGTCCGCTTCCGCGCTCGACGGCCTAGCTGATCGTCATGCCGACCACCCCGGTCGCGCCGTGATTAAGGATCAGCATCATGGCCAAGTTCGACATCTATCGCGATGCCTTCCCCAATGCCCGCCTGACTCGGAAGGACAACGGTGTGCTGGAAGTCGCGCTGCACACCAATGGCGACAAGCTCGTCTTCAATGGGCACACCCACGAACAATTTGTGGAGCTATTCCATCAGATCGGAGAGGACCGCGACAATCGCGCGGTGATCCTGACCGGATCGGGCGACGCCTTTATGGATGCGATCGATCCGGACGGCTTCGACTTCTTCACGCCGCAGGGTTACGACAAAATTCTGCGCGAGGGTCGCAAGATACTGTCGAACATCCTCGACATCGAGGTGCCGGTGATCGCCGCGCTCAATGGTCCGGTGCTGCTCCACAGCGAATATGCGCTGCTCGCCGACATCGTCCTGGCCACCCCCGACACCGTGTTTCAGGACAAGCCCCACTTCGACTTCGGTATCGTGCCGGGCGATGGCGTCCACATCCTGTGGCCGGATGTGATCGGTTCGGTGCGTGGGCGGTACTTCCTGCTGACCCGGCAGATCCTCGATGCCGAGACCGCCAGGGATTACGGTGCGGTCAACGAGATCGTCCCGGCTAACCGCCTGCTCCTCCGCGCGCATGAGATTGCCGACGGCATCGCTGCCTTGCCGCCGCTGACCGGCCGCTACACCCGCATGGCGCTCACCCATCGGCTGCGTCGCCTGGTTGAGGAAGGCACCGCTTATGGCCTCGCGCTTGAGGGTATCAGTGCAGCGCAAGTCGCGAGGGGAGAAGCTGCATAACCCTCTTCTTCGGGCGCCACTCCGGACCGCAGGGTGGCACACCCATTCCTGAATGAATGTCGGAAGTTGGGAAGCGACCAGGACGGCAGGAATGACCGAAAGTGGGTCTCATCGGCCACGGCGCGGCTGACCGTCGCCTGGCTCATTTCGGCCGCACCCGGGGGCCAGCGCTCTCCCAAAACGTGGTCGTTGGGACGCTCGCCACTTTCCCATTTCTCCGTCTCCA
>CAJYRU010000104.1 GCA_913777295.1 uncultured Sphingomonas sp.
TCGGCGTCGTAGCCGCGGTCACCTAGCAGCCACTAAGCCTTCGGCAGGTCGTCCAGCAACGCGGCCGCACCGGTGGAGTCGCTGACCTGCCCGGCGGTCATAAAGAAGCTCAAGGGGCGTCCGTTCGCATCGGCTACGGCATGGAGCGTGGTGTTCATGCCACCCTTGGCGCGGCCGATCAGGCGGCCAAGGCCCCCCGTGTTACCCGCAGGCTCGATGCCGTGCGGTGCGCCTTCAGGTAGGTGGCGTCGATCATAACCGTCTTCGGCTCGGCGCCTGCCGCCGCCAGCCCTTCCATCATCCGCGTGAACACGCCTGCCTCACCCCAGCGCTTCCAGCGGTTGTAGAGCGTCTTGTGTGGCCCATAGGCGCTGGACGCATCTCGCCAGCGCAGCCCATTGCGGTTGACGAAGACGATGCCGCTCAGAACCCGTCGGTCATCCACCCGCGGCCGGCCGTGGCTCTTGGGAAAGAACGGCCGCAGCCGCTCAATCTGCTCGTCCGTCCGCCAAAACAAGTCACTCATTCCGGTCTCCTCGCGGAGCCTGAATCAGATCGCGACGCTCACATCAATCGGTCCTGACCCTAACGAAAGCTGACATGTGTTCATTGGTAGTGAGCGAGATGGCTGCCTTCGGGCGTGATCGTGACGAAGCGAGCGCCCGCCAATTGGTGGTGCCGACCAATCCTTCGGATCAACAGGCTGCGAAACCCGACATTCGGTCGGCAGTAGGTCCGGTCGTTGGTCAACAGGGCGATAGCGGGAGCGCCTTGGTGGTGCCGATTGCAGTATGCATCCTGTCGTGCTGCAAACGAAAAATGATGTTGCCGCAGGCAAAATCGGCTGCATTAATCAAGATGTGAAACGTATCGCACCGCTGAACGCAGTACCATCGCTTTCGCGCCAGCCTCGATATCCTGATCGGCAAAAGCCCCGTACATTCGATCAAACTCGATACTGCGGATACGGGCGGCGATACGGTCGACCGTCGCAGCGGGTAGCGGCAGCATGTTGGGATAGCTCCACATGAACGAGACCGCATCACCGCCCGGAGTGATTTGCAGAATGTCGCCCACCAGCAGCGTGTCGTCCGCTCCCGCCCAGCGCAGAACCGTGCCGCCGCGAAAGTGACCACCCAGGCGATGCAGTTGAACGTCAACAAGCAGGTCCAGCGTATCGCCTTCCCAGAATTGCATGCGCGGGCACGGGCGCATCACCCATTCCCGGTCGGCGGCATGCACGAAGATGGGAGCGTCGAACACCGCCGACCAATCCTGCATCGTAGTGTAATAATGCGGATGGGAGATTGCGATCGCCCGAAGGCCGCCCAGCGCGGTAATCAGCCGGATCGTCGCGCTGTCGAGATTGGCGATACAATCCCAAAGGATGTTGCCGGCCGGCGTCAACAGCAGGAACGCACGCTGGCCGATGGCGAAGCGGGGCGTCGTCTCGATGGTCATGAGTCCGGGAAGAAGTTCGCGCCAGTGGTTGCTGTGCCGGGCGGCGATCTGTTCGCGATCGGTCCATTTCTGCCCGGATCGCGGGACATATTGGCGTTCGTCGGTACAGATTGCGCAGTGCACGGGCGGTGCCGCCGCGCGTTCGTACGACGTGCCGCAGGTCGTGCAGACGTGGATCATGCCCGTCTTCTCCTTCCCCGCCACCCTCTACCGGTCGAACAGCCGTTCGGGCAGCCGGCGTAGCAGGATAGCCAGCGCCAGCAGGTCGAGCGCGACGATACCGGACGCGACCAGGAACGCACCCGGCATCCCTTGCCGGGCGCTACCGGGCGCGATCATGAAATACACCGTTGCGATAAAGGCGGTGCCGAGCGCGCCGCCGATCTGCTGCACCGTCTTGTGCATCGCGCCCGCCACCCCGGCATGGTTGCGATCGACCCGGGCAAGCGTGATCGGTCCCAGCGGACCGCTCAGGCTCCCCATGCCGATCCCGGCGACCAGCAGCAGCGCACCGATCACTCCAGGGGAAAGCGCCAGCCAGACCGCCGCTGCGGTGGCAAAACACCCGACCGCCATCACCATCGCGCCGACCATCGGCACGCGCCGGCCATATCGGGGCAACGCCTTTCGTCCGATCTGGCTAATTCCCGCCATGACGCCGAGTCCGAAGGGGATGTGGAGCAGCGCGACGTCGATCGGGGCATAGCCGAGCCCGCGCTGCAGGGTCAGGCTGAACGTCAAAAGGAAGCCGCCCGAGGCGATCGCGAAGCCCATGGTAGCGGTCAGCCCGATGCGAAAGCTGCGATCGGCGAACAGCGCCGGTTCGATCAGGGCCGAGCCGAGCAGCGCACGTCGCCTGCATTCATAGCGCCAGAACGCCCACCACAGCGCGATGCTGGCAAGGCCCATCGCGCCGGTCCACCATGGCCATCCCGCCGCGCGCCCTTCGATCAGCGGCAGCAGCAACGCGCCGAGTGCGGCGAACAGCAGCAGCGATCCCGGCACGTCCGGGCGCAATGCGTGGCCCGATCGGCCCGGCGGCAGCAGGGTCAGCCCGGCGATCAGCGCCATGACGCCGAAGGGCAGGTTGATCAGGAACACGCTACGCCAGCCGAGCCCCAACGGGCTCCATTCGATCAGCAACCCGCCAAGTACCGGCCCGCCAATTGCTGCCAAACCGCCGATCACGCCGAATGCTGCCAGCCGCCCGATGCGCTCGGTCGGCGAGTAGAGTTGCTGGATCAACGCCACCCCTTGTGGCGCCATGATCGCGGCGGCGGCTCCCTGCGCTAGCCGGGAGACCGACAGTGCACGCCCGTCGTAGGCCAGTCCGCAGGCTAGCGAGGCGAGGGTGAAGCCAACCACGCCGATCACGAACATGCGCCGATAGCCGAACAGGTCGCCGAGCCGGCCCCCGACGACCAGCAGGACGGCAAAGGTCAGGAAATAGCCCGACACCACCCACTGCATCGCCCGGTCGGAAGCGCCGAGCGCCGACTGGATCGCCGGCAGGGCCGTGTTGACGATCGTCGAATCGACCACGTCCATGACGAATGCCACCAGGATCGTCGCAAACGCCAGACTGCGCTGCCGATCGCTCAGCCGATCCGATACTGCTGCTGATGCCACGTCGCCGATCCTTGTTTAGGGAGTAGCAGGTGAAGACGATAACACGTATAAGAATGCAAGTTCTAATTTGGCCAGCGTACTGGTCGATTAGTGTTAAGACGGATTCGAGCGACTGCCGCGAAAGTACGATTGCATTAACGCAGCCCTGCTTTCGTCAAGGCTGACCGTGACCATCGCCGGCTTTCTAGCGATCCGGGGCATCGTGTCTCTGTTTTCGGCGGCCTTCTCGACCATCAATCATTTCGCGTCCGATCCGACCGCCAAGTGGAAAGTGCCTGCGATGGTGTCGGCGCAGGGCCGACCATTGCAATCTTTCCGCCGTTCGCTGGCAGCTGAAGGCACCGGCGACGGTTTCAGCACCTAGGCGCGGTTGCGCTTTTGTCGCGGCCTCGGCCTGTCCATGGTCGAGAATGTGGCGGTCGGCGTGAAGGGCGCCGGCGAAATGGCATTTGGCAACAATCGAATCGAGTTCGCCGAGACGATGCGCATTTTTTACCTGTCGTCCGTGCCGACGATCAGAGACGCGAAACCGCTGATATCGCGGACCGGTTCGGCAAAGGGGCGGTGTTGGACGGAGCACCGCCCTATCAGCGTATTTGGGCGACTTCCCTTCGATAGCCTCTTCAGCGCTTGGCCATTAGGCCGGGCGCGCAACCACCGGATAGCGCGTGATCACCGCCATTTGCCCGACTAGGCATGCGACGATCGGTGCGTAATACAGCCAGCGCAGGCCGGACACGACCTCCGCGCCGCCCTTGCCCGGTGCATAGCCGATGCTGGCGAGGCCGAACGCCACCAGCGCACCGCCGACCGCCATGCCGATCTTGGTCGACAGGCTGATGCCGGATGACAGGAGCCCCTCGTTGCGGGTGCCAGTCCGCTGTTCGTGATATTCGATCGCCTCGGCCGCCATGGCGAAGATCGCGGTCATGGTGATGCTCAGCAGCACCGATCCCAGCAGGTAGAGCGTCAGGAAACCGGCGGTGGATCCTTCGACCAGCGGCAACGCGGCGAACAGCGGCAACGCCGCCAGCAGCGCGATCAGATTGCCTCGGCGCAGGCCCAGCCGCTTGAAATAGGGCGGGGCAATGACCGATCCGATCAGCAACGTACCCGATACCGCGGGCAGCAGGATCGAGATCATCCACGGCTTACCGAGCACGTTGATCGCAAAGAATGGCGTGATCGCGAGTACGGCGCCGAAGCGGACGAAATTAAGCAGCGCGAACAGGAACACCGTGTTCCACGCCCGGTTGGCCAGCATCGCGCGTACCTGCGGCCAGATCGCCTGTCGGCTCGGCGGTTCGACGGCATGGACTTGTTCGGGGCAGCGCAACAGGTTGAGCGTCGTCAGCGTGGTGACGAGGCCGAACAGCCCGCCGACGATCAGGAACCCGAGCCGCTGATCGCCACCACCCAATGCCCCCACCAGCGGCATGGTCGCCGCCGTCGCGACGATGACCGAGATCGCGGTGCCGGCGGCGCGCAGGCTGCCGAGCGTCAGCCGTTCCCCATTGCGGTTGGTCATCATCGGCAACAGCGCGCCGTAGGGAATGTTGATCGCCGAAAACAGGACGCCGAGCGCGGCGAAGGTCACGATCGCCCAGACCATTCGGCCCGCTTCCCCGACGGGTGGCATCCAGAAGGTCGCGGCGCACAGCAGTCCGAAGGGGATCGCGCCCCATTTGAACCATGGCCGCGCCCGCCCGCTGCGCCCGCGCGTCCGGTCGATCAACACACCGATCACTGGATCGATCGCGGCATCGGCGAGCCGCGACACCAGCAACAGCGTCCCGACCGCTGCCGCCGGCAGTAATGCGACATCGGTGTAGAAGAACAGCAGGAACGCGCCCACCATGTTCCACGACAGACCGAACCCGAAATCGCCCAGTCCGTAAGCGACCTTCGCCGCCCCCCGGAGCGGCGGCGAAGCGACGGGAAGCGCCTCCCGTACCCCCTCCATGATGTCAGAGCCCTGAGGTGGGGCGGCGGCGGTCAGCAACGAACGGCCCTTCGTTACAGGCGGCACGGTACATGGTTGTTCACTCCGGGCGGCACCGACGCTGCGGCACCTGGCGGGATGTGCCCGCTAGCAGATCGGAATCAGAGCGCGCCTTCCTTCAGCATCGACACCGCCGTCGCGCAGGCGCGGGCGGTCAGCGCCATGTAGGTCAGCGACGGGTTCTGGCAGGCCGAGGACGACATTTGCGCACCGTCGGTGACGAACAGGTTGGCGACGTCGTGCGCCTGGCTCCACTGGTTCAGCACGCTGGTTCTCGGGTCATGCCCCATACGCGCGCCGCCCATTTCGTGGATCGCCGAACCGCCGGGGCTCGGCTGGTCGAGGCCCATGATGACATGGCCTCCAGCGGCGGTCAGCATCGCCGCGGCCTCTGCCTTAGCATCGGCAAGGGCGGCACGTTCCTCGGCACCGTGCTCGAACGCGATGCGCAGCGCGGGCAGGCCGATCGAATCCTTTACGGTCGGGTCGAGCTTGATGCGGTTTGTCGCGCGCGGGATCGAATCGGCAAAGGCGACCAGCACCATCCGCCACGGACCCGGCTCCCGCAGGCCGTTCTTATAGTCGGCACCGATGCCCGCGTCACGCTTGCCGCGCGTCCATGCCGCCCGGAACGCGCCGCCCTGGTAGGAAAAGCCGCGCGAATGGCCCTTGCCGTCGATCGTGTCGAGGTTACGGAAGCGGGGGATGACAACGCCCGTCGGGCGGTTGCCGAAATAGGTGTGCCCTTCGAACCCCGGCATGATCGCGATGCCCGCGACCGTCTGCGCATGGTCCATGATGTGCGTGCCGAGCACGCCGCTCGAATTGCCGAGGCCGTTGGGGTTCGCCTCGGTAGCCGAGCGCAGCAGCACGCCGACGCTGTTGAACGAGCCGGCGTTCAGGAACACGATGCGTGCGGTCGCGCGCTTGCGCTCGCCGCTTTTGGTATCGACAAAGCGGACCCCGGTCGCGCGACCGGTGTCAGGGTCGTGTTCGATCGCCTCGACCGCTGCATCAGTGACAAGGGTCAGGTTGCCGGTCTTCTGCGCGGCGGGCAGCGTCGAACTTTGGGTCGAGAAATAGGCGCCATAGGAACAGCCGCGCGGGCAGATCGATCGATACTGGCATGCTGCGCGGCCCTGGTCGGCCTTGGCGACGGTCAGGTTCGCATTGCGCCCCACCGTCAGCCGCCGCCCCGGCCAACGCTCGCCGATGACCGACCGCACATGTTCTTCGACTGGGTTCAGCGCCATTGGCGGCAGGAAGCGGCCATCGGGCAGCTGAGGCAGCCCCTCCGCCATTCCCGCCACGCCAACGAAGTCCTCGACCTTGTCGTACCACGGCGCGATGTCGGCATAGCGGATCGGCCAGTCGGTGCCATGGCCGTCGCGGCGATTGGCATCGAAATCATAGTCCGACCAGCGATAGCATTGCCGTCCCCATGACAGCGACCGCCCGCCCAGGCCGTGGCTGCGCCACCAGTTGAACTGGGTATCGCCCTCCGTCGTGTACGGGTTTTCGCGGTCGTTGACGAACCGGTCCTGCGTGAATTCGGTGAAGTGCCGGTTCTTGCGCTGGACCGCATAGTCGGTTTCGTACAGCGCGGCGTCGCCCAGCCCGCGAAACTCCAGATCCCACGGTGCCTTCGTCTCGTTCACATAGCCCGCGCCATGCTCGATCATGGGGCCGCGTTCGAGCATCAGGACCTTCAGCCCGGCCTCGGTCAACTCCTTGGCCGCCCAACCGCCGGTAATTCCCGACCCGACCACGATCGCATCGAACATCGCATCGCTCATCAGCTGAACTCCACCGCGGTCCAGTCGCTCGACCATGCGCGGCTGCCGGTAACAAAGGGTAGGTCCGGTTCCCATTTGCCTGGGACCAGCTCATATTGCAGTTCGCGCGAGCCGCCGGTTTCGGACGTGTAATAGGCGGTCAGGATCAGCGACTTCAGTTTCTTCCACGGCGATTCGGCTGCGTCGCGATCGGTTTCGGCAAAGGCCGCCTTGTCGATGGCCGCGACGGCGGCCATCCGTCGGGCCGGACTGGCACGCAGGAAATCGCCATCGGCATTGGCATCCAGCTGCCATTCCAGCCAGTCGAGATAGTCGAGCGATCCGTCGCCGCGCAGATGGCGGGTGACCGTCGCCGGCAACGCGGTGCTCGACGCCGGAGTGCGGGTGCCATCCAGGCCGTGGGCGAGCGCGAGGATGACGAATTCATCCGCGCCGATGTCGCCCGCGCCGGGCGTACCGGTGCGCGGGATGACCGCCTGCGCCGTTTCGCGCAAGATCGCTCGCTGTCGATCGCTGACCGTATCGGACGTGTCGGTCGCCCGCACTACGGCAATGGGCAACCCCACGACCAGCGCGAATAACGCTACTCCGCCCAGCGTATCGCGCCGGGTCCAGCCCTCGTCGGCCATGACGCTCCTCATCCTTGGTTCATGCCACTTGCTGCGGTCTTAATTAGAACTTTTGTTCTATTAAATGAGCGTCGGAAAGTAAGCAAGAGGAAACGCGATCGAGTTCATGGACAGCGCGCCTGTAGGGGAAAGGGGTGCGGGAGCGGCGGGGCCGTTCGCAGGGGCAGCGTATCCGGTGCTTAAGGCGGCCGTCCGGCGGCGCTTGAACGCGATCAACAGATAGGCGGCGAGCATGTCGCCCAAGTCGTTCTTCAGCGGACTCCAGTCCCCTTCCCCGGTAGCATCAAGCGACGAGCCGTATCCCAAATAGTGGGCAATCGCGGCATAGACGATGCGGAACCCGGCATCGGTGGCGTGGCGCGGATGGGGGTGACGAATTTCCGTCTTACAGGTCAGCAATGTATCGATCACCGCCTCACTGGTGCGCAAATGGATGCGCTTGCCGATCCAGGTGACGACGGGATCGCCGCTCGCGCGCAGCATCAACGGGCGCATCACCTCGGCATAGCCGTGCAGCACTTCGGCGATCGACTGGACAAGATCGTGGACCATGTCGATCAGGTCTCCACCGCGTTCCTGCACGACCGCGATCGCGGCCAGCATGTCGGCGTTGACCCGCGCCAGCACGCGCAACTGCACTACATGCACTAGGTTGTCCGTGCTGTCGAAACGGCAGTAGATCGATCCGATCGAGACGTTCTCATGCTTCGCGACCTCGTTCAGCGTGAATTCGTCCGAACCTCGCTTAGTCATCGGTTCCTCGGCGCTTGTCAGCATCCGCTCGAAGCTGGCCCTGCTGCGGCGCGCGCGCCTTTGCCATGACCGTTTCGATATTCATCGGCCGCCCATTGACAGTCCCCCACAGGGGCGAATATCAAAATAGCAGTTCTAGTTTTAGTTTAGTTTACCCCAACGGCGGGCGGCAACCGCGCAACCGGACGACCGGGCGCGAAAAGGGAGAGGTCGGATGCGTTTCTCGGTGTTCCTCAATGCACGTTCGATGGCGCCGGAGCAGGACCGCGCACTGATGCACGACCTGATTCATCACGCCGACCGCGCTGCGGCGCTCGGCTTCGATGCGATTTTCCTGCCGGACCACCATTTCAACGGCTACATGCCGATCGCCAGCGACAGTTATATGTTCGCGGCCTATCTGGCGGCTAAGTTTCCGCACATGCATTTCGGTTTCTCGGTTACCTCGGTGCCGCTGCATCACCCGGTTCGCTTCGTCGAACGCATCAACATCCTCGATCATCTGACCGACGGCAAACTGCTGGTCGGCGTCGGTTCGGGTACCACGCCCGAGGAGATGATCGGCTTCGGCGTAGACTATCGCGACGCCGGCGCGATCTCGGAAAAGAATCTTGCGCTTGCCGAACAGCTCTGGGCCAAGGCGATGGACGATCCCGCCGTCGAAATCGACAACGGTCCGCACCAAGGCCGCGTCCTGCAACGCATCGCGCCCGCCGCCTATAGCGAGGGGCATGCCCGGCTGATGCCCGTGGCGATGAAGGAATCGAGCGCACGGCGCGCCGCCGAACATGCGTGGCCGGCGTTCATTCCCGCCTTCACCCCGCCCAAGATCGGCGGGACCGAACCGATGACCCATGTCGCCAAATTCTTCGGCATCTATCGCAAGATGCTCGACGAAGCAGGGCATAGCGCCGAGAAGATCGCTCGCGCGCTCGACTGGACGACGCATACCTATCAGCTGGTCCATGTCGCCGACAGCGACGAACAGGCGCGCGACGAGATGATGGCGATCCTGCGCGCCTATCAGGACGCGATCGAGCGGGAAGCCGAATTCAACGCCCGGGCCGAAGCGAACGATGCGAACAAAAAGACCGATCGGACGCCTAATGCGCTGACCGAGGACTGGATCGGCACCTGGTGCCTGTACGGTTCGCCGGAGACGGTGATCGAGCACCTCAAGCCGTATGAAGAGCTCGGCATCGGCAACATCCTGTGCGGCACGACCACCGGGCCGTTGACCGACGAACGTCTGCGGTTGGGCGATCAGACGCTCCGGCTTCTGTCGGAGAAGGTCATGCCCGCGTTCAAGAAGGCGTAAGGGCGATGGCACGACACATCGTCGGAATCGGCGGCACCTTCCGCCCGCGATCGTCGAGCGAGATGCTGGTGCGCGCCGTACTGACCGAATGCGAAGGGCTGGGCGCGCGGACGACGATGTTCGACGGTCCGGCACTGGCGGCACTGCCCCATTTCAATCCCGAACGGCCCGAGCGCACACCCGAGCAGGCCGCCTTCGTCGCCGCGCTGCGAGCGGCGGACGGGCTGGTGATCGGCACGCCCGGTTATCACGGCGGCGTATCGGGCGTGGTCAAGAACGCGATCGACCTGCTGGAGGACCTACGCGGTGACGACCGCGTCTATTTCGACGGCATGCCGGTCGGGCTGATCGTATCCGCGGCGGGATGGCAGGCCGGCGGCGTGACGCTGGCGGCGCTGCGCGGCATCATCCATGCCATGCGCGGCTGGCCGACGCCTGCCGGCATCGCGATCAATTCGATCGCACAGAAGCCGTTCGGCAGCGCGGGCGAATTGGCCGATACCGCCGTGGCCGGACAGATCACGACCATGGCGCGTCAGATCATGGCGTTCCGGCTGGAGCGGGTGGCATGAGCGCGCTGACCCTGAACGAGGCGGCGAGCCTTACCGCAGGCGCGGCGATGTGGCGGACAGTTGCCATCCCGCACGCCGGCATCCCGTCGTTGCACATGAGCGACGGGCCGATGGGGATCGCGAGCGGGCGGGTCGACGAACGCGACGTCGCGCGCCTGTCGCCCTGCGCCACGGCGCTCGGGGCCAGTTTCGACATCGACCTGATCGAGCGCATGGGCGCGCTGGTCGGTGGCGAGGCGATCCGCTGCGGCGTCGACATGGTGCTGGCGCCCAACGTCAACTTGGCGCGCAGTCCGCTGGCGGGGCGCGCGTTCGAATATTTCTCCGAGGATCCGCTGCTCACCGGCGCTGCCGGGGCGGCGTGGACCCGAGGGTTGCAGTCCACGGGCACCGCCGCCTGTGCCAAGCACATGGTATGCAACGACAGCGAAACCGATCGCGACCGGATGAATGCCGTCGTCGACGAGCGGACGCTGCGCGAAATCTACCTCCTCCCCTTCGAGCTTTGCGCGGCGGCGGGGGCGGGGGCGCTGCTCACCGCGTACAACCGGGTCAACGGATCATGGTGCGCGGAACAGGGCCATGTCTCGACGATCGTGAAGCAGGAATGGGGCTTTGACGGCCCACTGATCTCGGACTGGTTCGGTACCCATTCGACGGCGGGCAGCCTGAACGGCGGGCTGGACCTCGAAATGCCGGGGCCAGCGCGGTTCGTGGGTGCCAAGGCGGTCGGCGCGGTCGAGGCCGGCGAGGTTGCCGCCGAGCGGGTGGCCGATGCCGCCGACCGGGTGGCGCGCGCCGCCCGACGCTGGACCGGCGCCAAGACGCCGCCGGCCGAGGACGCCGACGCGCTGCTGGTCGAAGCTGCAGCGGCGGGCATGGTGCTACTGCGCAACGACGGCGGCCTGCTGCCGCTGGTGCCGGGTCGCGACGCGCGGATCGCGGTAATCGGGCCGAATGCCGCCGCGCCCTGCTATCAGGGTGGCACCTTCGCCAAGATCGCGCTGTCGCCGGATGCGGCGCGTCCGCTCGACGCGATCGTGGCGCGCTATACGGGCGTCGAGGTCGTGTACGAACCCGGCGTGGATCCGCAGCCGCGCCTGCCCTTGATGCCGGTGACGCCGATCGACGGCGACGGGCGCGGCATGACCATCGACTATTTCGCCGACACAGATCTGACCGGTGAACCGATCTGCCGCGAGGTGCGCGACACCAACTCGCTGGTCTGGTTCGTCGGCGTCCATGAGGAAGGCGTGTTCGACCGCCCCGCGGCCGTGCGTGCATCGGGCTGGTTCACCGCCGAGGCAAGCGGTGTGCACCGCTTCTATGTCGGGGCGACCGGCGCGGTGCGGATGGAGATCGACGACACGGTCATCCTCGAACGGGCCGAGCGGATGGCGGCATCCGACGTGATGGGATCGCTCAAGCGCGGCGATGCCGACAGCGCCGAGGTAATGTTGATCGCCGGACAGCGGGTGCGGGTCGAGGTCGCCTTCACCTACGAGGGCGCACGGGTCCATGGCCTGTGGTATGGGGTGCGCGGGCCGGATAGCGCAGCGGCGATGCTCGCGCGCGCGGTGGATGCGGCGCGGTCGGCGGACGCGGTGGTACTGATTGTCGGCGAAACGTCCGACTCCAGCGTCGAGAGCAAGGACCGCCCCGACACTGCGCTCGCGCCTGAACAGGTGACGTTGATCGATGCGGTCTGCGCGGCCAACCCGCGCGTGGCGATCGTCGCCAACATCGGCCACGCCTTCGACGCGAGTTGGGGCGAACGGGCGGGGGCGCTGGTGTCGGCATGGTATCCGGGGGAGGGCTTCGGGCCGGCGCTCGCGGCGGTGCTGGCGGGGGATCGGGAACCGGGCGGACGGCTGCCTGTCACGCTGGCCCGCCGCGAACAGGATTATCCCGCGCTGGGGCTGACGCCCGATGCGGCGGGCGATCTGCGCTACGACGATGGTGTGCTCATCGGCTATCGCGGCCTGGCCGCGCGCGGCACCGCACCGCTTCACGCCTTTGGGGCAGGGCAGGGCTATACCCGGTTCGAGTGGATTTCGGCGGAGGCGGAAGGCGGCGACGTACTGGTTACGCTGCGCAATGTCGGTGACCGCACGGGCAGCGAAGTCGTGCAACTATATCGCCACGATCCCGAATTCGCGCTGGTCGGCTTTGCCAAGGTGCGCCTGCGCGCTGGGGAACAGGCGGTGGTCCGTGTGACGCCCGAGCCGCGCCTGTTCCGGATCTGGCGCAACGACTGCTGGACGTGGATCGATGGCCCGGTTCGCCTGAGCGTCGGTCCGGCGAGTGACCACACCGTGTTCACGATCGAAACCAATCGCTGAACGACGACCGGTCGTGCGCCAGCACGGCTGCCCGCACCCAAATGTGCCGAAGGAGAGACCGATGGCTAGAGTGTCCGAGATCCGTTTTGTCGGCTATGCCGTTCCCGATCTGGCGGCGGAGCGTCGCTTCTACGCCGATGTGTGGGGACTGCGTGAAGTCGCGTCC
>CAJYRU010000105.1 GCA_913777295.1 uncultured Sphingomonas sp.
TTGCCCATGCCGAGGTCGATAATGTCCTCGCCACCGGCACGCGCGGCCGCCCGCATCGCGTTCACTTCGGCGATGACATAGGGGGGCAGGCGCTTCATGCGGTAGAATTCGTCGGACATTCTCGTTCCTTTCCCGGCGGTCCTTACGCTAGGAAGCAACTAACGGGTAGGCCCGCCTGCCTTCAGGAGAAGAAAATGACCGCCGAGTCGAACGTGCCGCCGGCCCCGTCCATGTCGCTGGAAGATCTGCAGCACTGGACCCAGATGCTGGGCCGCGCACAGCAGCTGATGCTGGAACAGGGGATCGACCTGCTGGAGCGGACCCCGGCGATCCCCGACCCGACCGGCATCCTGAAGGCGCAAGGCGATTTCTGGGCCGACACGATGAAGCTGTGGCAGCGCTTCCTCGATCCCGCCAATGCGACCCCGGTCGAGGAATCGCCCGAGCGCGCCCGCGACCGGCGGTTCAAGGCGAAGCAGTGGCACGACGACCCGTTGTTCGCGTTCATCCGCCAGAGCTATTTCCTGGTCGCCGACCATATGCTGAAAAGCGTCGACGCGCTGGACGGCGTGGAGGGCAAGCAGAAGGAGCAGCTGCGCTTCGCCACGCGCGGACTGATCGACGCGATGAGCCCGACCAACTTCCCCGCGACCAATCCGCTGGTCGTCGAAAAGATCATCGAGACGCGCGGCGAAAATCTGCTCAAGGGTCTGCAGAACATGCTGGCCGACATGGCCAAGGGGCAGATGACGCAGAGCGACACCAGCGCGTTCGAACTGGGCCGCAACGTCGCCACGACGC
Source organism: uncultured Sphingomonas sp. (assembly GCA_913777295.1). Classification (GTDB taxonomy): domain Bacteria; phylum Pseudomonadota; class Alphaproteobacteria; order Sphingomonadales; family Sphingomonadaceae; genus Sphingomonas. Next base: position 802 of record CAJYRU010000105.1, read on the forward strand.
CTGGCAAGGTGGTCAAGCGTACCCCGCTCTACGAGCTGATCCATTATGCGCCGACGACCGAGACGGTCGGGGCGATCCCGCTGCTGATCTTTCCGCCGTGGATCAACCGCTTCTACATTCTCGACCTGACGCCCGAAAAGAGCTTCATCCGCTGGGCGGTGGAGCAGGGCCTCAGCGTGTTCGTCGTGTCGTGGAAGTCGGCGGATGCGTCGATGAAGGACGTGACGTGGGACGATTATGTGGTGCGTGGACAGGTCGACGCGATCGACACGGTGCGCGACCTGCTGGGCGTCGAATCGGTCCACACCATCGGGTACTGTGTGGCGGGCACGACGCTGGCGGCGACGCTGGCGCTGCTGACGGCGCGCGGCGAAGCGGCAAAGGTCGCCACCGCCACCTTCTTCACCGCGCAGGTCGACTTTGCCGATGCCGGCGAACTGTCGCTGTTCGTCGATGATGAACAGCTGAACCTGATTCGGCAGGTGGGCAAGGACGGCTATCTCGACGGGCGCTACATGGCCGCGACCTTCAACCTGCTGCGCGGGCGCGACCTGATCTGGAACTATGTCACCAACAACTATCTGCTGGGCAACGACTATGCGCCGTTCGACCTGCTGCACTGGAATGCCGACGTCACCAACCTGCCGGCGAACTGGCATCTGGGCTATCTGACCGATCTCTATCGCGACAACCGGCTGGCGCAGCCCGGATCGATGACCGTCGACAGCGTGCCGATCGACCTGACCACGGTGAAGACCCCCGCCTATATCCAGGCCGGGCGCGAGGATCATATCGCCCCGCCCGAAAGCGTGTGGAAGGTGACCGAGCATTTCACGGGCCCCTTGCGCTTCGTCCTCGCCGGGTCGGGGCATATTGCGGGCGTCGTCAACCCGCCCTCCGCCGGGAAATATCAGTACTGGACCAACGATGCCCCGGCCGAATCGCTGGCGGCGTTCGTTGCCGGTGCAACGGAGACGAAGGGCAGCTGGTGGCCGGACTGGCGACGCTGGATCGCGGCGGCCGATGGCGCAACCGTTCCGGCAACCGGCGCACGTATGCCCGGCGGCGGTGACGCGCCGGCACTGTGCGACGCACCAGGCGAGTATGTCCGCACGCGATAAGTAACGGGAAAACGTGCTGCGTATTTATGTTGCGCTGCACAATTTGCGTCTTGAAACGGTCATGGACCTTCGCTATTTGGTGCATCGCAGCAGCACTAGATGGAGGAAGTCCGGATGGCCACGAGAGGTCCGAAGACCGGCGCGCGCAAGCCCGCCAGTTCCCGTTCCACCCGCCCAGCCGCGACCGCCCCGGTTGAGGCTGCCGCGCAGGTGTCGGCCGCGCCCGTCGCCGAACCGGTAAAGGCGGATGTCCCGCCGGTGCCGTTCGTCGCCGAGCCGAAGGCCGCGCCGGCCGAATTGCCTTTGAAGGTCGAACTACCCGTCGCCGATCCCGCGCCCGTCGCGGAACCGGCGGCCAAGGCGGCTGAAGCCGTAGTCGAAACCGCGACGAACGCGGTCGAGGAAACCACCGCGGCGGTCGAGACCGTGACCGCACAAGTCGAGGAAAAGACCATGAACGTCACCAACGAAGCGACCGCCACCACCCAGAACGCCGCCAACAAGGCGCAGGCGATGATGGCCGACATGAACGACAAGGCGAAGGCCGCCATGGAAAAGGGCGCCAAGGGCTTCGAGGAAATGAACGAAATGGCCAAGGGCAACATCGAAGCGATGGTCGAAGCCAGCCGCATCGCCGCCAAGGGCCTCGAAACGCTGGGCCAGGAAATGGCCGAATATGGCCGCAAGTCGTTCGAACACGCGACCTCGACCGCCAAGACGCTCGCGACCGTCAAGTCGCCGACCGAGTTCATGAAGCTGCAGTCGGACTTCGTGCGCCAGTCGTTCGACTCGTTCGTCGCCGAAGCGTCGAAGACCACCGAAATGATGATCAAGCTGGCCGGCGACGCCGCACAGCCGATCAGCAACCGCGTCGCGGTTGCCGCCGACAAAGTGAAGACCGCCGCGTAAGCGATCGGTTCACCCGAACGGACGGAAAGGGCGATCGCGCGAGCGGTCGCCCTTTTTGCTTGGGCGCGCGCTTCGACCGGTCGCACACCCCCTTGCCCTGCCGCCCCGCAATGCCATATTTTGCCACGACATGTCTCGACAGCCCTGCATCCCGATGGCCGGTGACGACCGCGACCATGACGACGACCACGCGACCGGCCTTGGCGTCGCGACGCAGACCCGCGTCAAGAAGCCGACGCCCTACCGCGTCCTGATGCTGAACGACGACTACACCCCGATGGAATTCGTCGTGCTGTGCCTGCAACGCTTCTTCCGCATGAACATGGAGGAAGCGACGCGAGTGATGCTCCACGTCCACCAGCGCGGCGTCGGCGTCTGCGGCGTCTTCACCTATGAGGTCGCGGAGACCAAGGTGGCGCAGGTGATGGACTTCGCCCGCCAGAACCAGCACCCGCTGCAATGCACGCTGGAAAAGGCTTGAGGTGAAGCGTGGCGCGGCTTTTGTCTGCGCGCTGCTGATCGCGGGCTGTTCCGCCGAACCGCCCGCCCCGGCCGGACCCATGGCGCAACGCACCGAACGCGCGACCCCGCGCGCCGTCGTGCCCTCGCCAGAGCCGGAAACGCCGGTCGATCGGCGCGCCGCCGATGATTTGCGGCGCGAATTTGGGCTGCCGCACTGCGACGACATTACCAGTCTGCGCGACGTGCGTCAGGACGGCTATCTGGCGGAAAGCTGGCGGGTGCGCGGCGACGAAGCCTGTTTCGCGGACTGGGCCGCGCGAACCAGGCGCTATTCCGTACTGGAGCGCGTGGTCGGGGGCGACGTCGCTGCGGAGATCGAGCGGATGCCGTGGCGGTGCGGCGACGGCGGCAACCATGTCCTGTCCTGCACCACGCAGGACCGCCGCGTCACGCTGGCGATCGAGCAGCCGAACTTCGCGCCGTTCCTGCTGCTGCGCCGGATCACGCCGCCGAGGCGCTGACTGCCCTCAAATCCTCCCCGGCACGGGGAGGGGGACCAGCCGCAGGCTGGTGGAGGGGGAGGGCCGCAGTCGGAACCGTCGCGGATGCCGTGATCCCCCTCCACCATCCGGCTGCGCCGGATGGTCCCCCTCCCCGCAAAGCGGGGAGGATGGATGTGCACCTCTTGCACACCCCCGCACACACACTAGAAGCTGGCCCATGGATCGTATCGTCATTCGCGGCGGCAATCGCCTGTCGGGCCGCATCGTCATTTCGGGCGCGAAGAACGCCGCACTCACGCTGCTCCCTTGCGCGCTGCTGACCGAGGAGCCGCTGACGCTGCGCAACCTGCCGCGGCTGGCGGATGTCGACAGCTTCGGCCACCTGCTCAACCAGTTCGGCGTGTCGACCACGATCGAGGGATCGCACCCGAGCGAATTCGGCCGCGTCATGACGATGCGCGGACAGCGGCTGACCTCGACCGTCGCGCCGTATGACATCGTCCGCAAGATGCGCGCGTCGATCCTGGTGCTGGGGCCGCTGGTCGCACGCGCGGGCGAGGCGACGGTGTCGCTGCCGGGCGGCTGCGCGATCGGCAACCGCCCGATCGATCTCCACCTCAAGGCGCTGGAAGCATTGGGCGCCGAGATCGAGCTGGCGGCGGGCTATGTGAAGGCGACGGCACCCGGCGGACGCCTGCCCGGCGGGCGCTATCGTTTCCCGGTGGTATCGGTCGGCGCGACCGAGAATGCGGTGATGGCGGCCGTGCTGGCCAAGGGGACCAGCATTCTCGAAAACGCCGCGCGCGAGCCGGAGATCGTCGACCTGTGCCGCTGCCTCGTCGCGATGGGCGCGGTCATCGACGGTATCGGCAGCGACACGCTGACCATCGAGGGGCGCGAGCGGCTGCACGGCGCGACCTATGCCGTCATGCCCGACCGGATCGAGGCGGGCAGCTATGCCTGCGCCGCGGCGATCACCGGCGGTGCGGTCGAGCTGGCCAATGTCGTCCCCGGCGACATGCGCGCCACGATCGATGCGCTAGTCGAAGCCGGCGTCGCGGTGCGCGAGGAAGCGACTTCGCTGTTCGTCGAGGCGAGCGGCCCGATCCGCCCGGTCAACCTGTCGACCGCGCCCTTTCCCGGCTTCGCCACCGACATGCAGGCGCAGTTCATGGCGCTGCTGACCCGTGCCGACGGGGCCAGCGTCCTGACTGAAACGATCTTCGAAAACCGTTACATGCACGTGCCGGAACTGGCGCGGATGGGAGCGGACATCACCGTCACCGGCCGCTCGGCGGTGGTGCGCGGCGTCGCCGGGCTGATCGGCGCGCCGGTGATGGCGACCGATCTGCGTGCGTCGATGAGCCTCATCATCGCCGGCCTCGCCGCAGAGGGTGAAACGTCGGTCAGCCGCGTCTATCATCTCGACCGCGGGTATGAACGGCTGGAGGAAAAGCTGCAGGCGGTCGGCGCCGACATCGAACGGCTGGGCGACGGCTGATCGAGCGCGCTTGAACTGCCGCTTATTGTCGGACTATATCTCCCCCCAACGGATCGGACGCGGCGTGAACAGCCCGCCGGTCACCATGGGAGGGGTGACGATGAAGCGAGCGTTTCTTTGCCAGGCCGCATCGGCTGCGATGATACTGTGCGGCGCACAGGCGCAGGCCGCGACGGCGAAACGGGCGAGCTTCGGCAAGCTGCCCGACGGCACGGCAGTAGAGGCGGTGACCCTGACCGGCCGCAACGGCGTCAGCGCACGGATCATGACGCTGGGCGCCACGCTCCAGGCGTTCAACGCCCCCGACCGCAATGGCAAGGTCGCCGATGTCACGCTCGGCTATGACGATGCCGCCAGCTACATCACCGCCCCCAATTACTGGGGCCAGACCATCGGCCGCTATGCCAACCGCATCGCCGGCGGCAAGTTCATGCTCGACGGCAAGACCTATCAGCTGACCCAGAACGACAAGGCCAATTCGCTCCACGGCGGCACGGTCGGTTTCGACAAGCGGATGTGGCGGATCGTGTCGGTCAAGGACGGGGCGACCGCGTCGGTCACGATGGCGCTGACCAGCGCGGCGGGCGATCAGGGCTATCCCGGTACGCTCGACGTCACCGTCACCTATGCGCTGGACGACAAGGGTGCGCTGACCATCGATTTCGATGCGAAGAGCGACGCGCCGACCATCGTCAACCTGACCAACCACGCGCTGTTCGACATGGGCGGGGAGGGGAGCGCGATCGGCACGATGAACCACCGGCTGACCATGCCGGCCAGCCGCTACACGCCCGTCAACGACGCGCTGATTCCGACCGGGGAGCGCCGCGCGGTTCGGGGCACCGTGTTCGACTTCACCCGTGGCCGCATCGTCGGGCAGGACGTGCGCGACGGCCGCGATGCCCAGATCGTCGCCGGGCGCGGCTATGACCATAATTTCGTGCTGGACGCCGGGATCACTAAGGAACCGAAGCTCGCCGCACGGCTGGAGGACCCCGCCTCGGGCCGGGTGCTGGAGGTGCTGACCACCGAGCCGGGGGTGCAGTTCTACTCGGGCAATTTCCTCGACGGGACGCTGGTGGGCAAGAAGGGCCATGTCTACCGCATGGGCGACGGCATCGCGCTCGAACCGCAGAAATTCCCGGATACCCCGAACCAGCCGGCGTTCGGATCGGCCCGGGTGGAGCCGGGCAAGCCGTATCACCACCGCATGGTCTATCGCGTATCGGTGGCGCGCTGAGCAGGCCAGCCTTCATCGTCATTCCCGCGAAGGCGGGAATCCATACACGCTGACGATCCGGATCGATCAGCAACGCCAGCGTCTATGGATCCCCGCCTGCGCGGGGATGACGACAAGGGGGTGACTCGCCCTAGCCCCTCAATGCGCGTGCGCCATCGCGCAGTCGTCGCCGGTCTCCACCTGGATCGTCGCATGGCCGATGGCGAAGTCATGCTCCAGCCGATCCCTGAGCGTGGCCAGGAACGCATCGCCCGGATGCCCGCCCGGCACCACCAGATGCGCGGTCAGCGCGGTTTCGGTCGTACTCATCGGCCAGATATGCAGGTCGTGGACGCGCACCACCCCGGGCTGCGCCGCCAGCAGCGTCTCCACCGCGTGCGTATCGATCCCGCGCGGCACGGCCTGCAACGCCAGCAGCAGCGATTCGCTGAGCAGCCCCCAGGTGCCGACCAGGATGATGGCGACCACGATCAGGCTGACCAGCGGATCGATCCATGTCGCACCGGTCCACAGGATGACGAGTCCGGCGATGACCACCCCCGCCGACACCGCCGCGTCGGCGGCCATGTGGAGATAGGCGCCGCGAATATTGACATCGCCATGCCGCCCGCGCGCGAACAGCAGCGCGGTCGCCAAGTTGACGACGATCCCGGCCAGCGCGACCCACACCACCGGCCAGCCGTCGATCGGACGGGGGCTGCCCAGCCGCTGGATCGTCTCCAGCAGGATCGCCCCGACCGCCAGCAGCAGCACAAGGGCGTTGGCCAGTGCGGCAAGGATGGTCGACGCGCCCAACCCATAGGTAAAGCGCCGCGTGGCGGGCCGCTTGGCCAGTTCCATGCCGCCCCATGCGATCAACAGGCCCAGCACGTCGGACAGGTTATGCCCGGCATCGGCCAGCAGCGCGACCGAATCGAACCAGAAGCCGGCGCCGCCCTCGATGACGACGAACGCGATGTTCAGCAGCGTGCCGATGGCAAAGGCGCGCCCGAAATCGGTCGGCATATGGTGATGGCCATGTCCCCCATGGCCATGGCTGTGCCCGTGGCCGCCGTCCCGCCCATGATGGCTGTGCCCGTGTCCGTGGCCATGATGATGTTCGCCCATGGGCCGCCTTCTGACACCATGGCGATCCGCTGACCAGATGGGACCGTCGGCCGAAACTTGGCGGCTGCAGCGTCCGAAACGGGATCGAAACGGCCCGTCGCGCGCTGATCCGGCAATTCCAGCGACCTTGGTCGCCAGCCGGGTAAGTTTGCAGACGTTATGGAACCCGATGAACCCGCGGCACGCATACTGATCGTCGACGACGATCCCGCCGTGCATGATTCCTATCGCATGTCGTTCGCGCCATCGGCCGATGCGGCGGCGCTGGCCGATCTGGCGGCGCAACTGTTCGACGATGTGTCGCCGGAACCGGCGCAACCGCTGCGGCTGGCGCTGGACCATGTGCATCAGGGGGACGAAGCGGTCGCGGCGGTCGAACGGTCGATGCGCGACGATCGCCGCTTTGCCGTGGCCTTTATCGACGTGCGGATGCCGCCGGGGATCGACGGGCGCGAAACGGCGCGGCGCATCCGGGCGATCGACCCGGACGTGCAGATCGTTATCGTCACCGGCTATTCCGATTTTTCGCCGGCACAGATCGCGCATGTCGCCGGGCCGCCCGACCGGCTGTTCTACATCGCCAAGCCGTTCACCACCGAGGAAGTGGTGCAGACCGCCACCGCGCTGTCGCACCGCTGGCACGCGGATCGGGCGCTCGCCGAAACCCGCGCCGCGCTGGCGGCCAAGGTCGAGGAGTTGGAGGAACAGGCGCGCGAACTGGCCGCGAACGAGAGCAAGGCGATCCGCCTCGCCAATCGCGACCCGCTGACCGGGGCGCCCAACCGGCTGGCGTTCCTGCGTATCCTGTCCGAACAGGCGCGGCAACCCGGCAGTTTCGCGATGGCGATGATCGATCTCGACCGGTTCAAGCTCATCAACGATACGCTCGGTCATCTCGTCGGTGACGAACTGATCCGCACCATCTGCGCGATCCTGATCGATCAGGTGGGTGAGGACGGATTCGTCGCGCGGCTGGGCGGCGATGAATTCGGCGTGTTGTTACGCGTCGATCATGCCGATGCGGCGGTGATGCGCTGCGAACGGCTGGTGCGGGCCTGCTCCGCCGACCTGCAGGTCTTCGGCCATCCGATCCATGGCGCGGCGTCGATCGGCGTGGTGATGGTCGGTGCGCAGGGTGGGCGTGACCCGGTCGACGTGATGCGCCGCGCCGACCTGGCGCTCAACGAAGCCAAGCGATCGGGCCGGGGCGTGGTGCGGTTGTTCGACGACAGCATGGACGAATCGATCCGCTTTCGTCGCCGCGTCGAACAGGGGCTGACCCAGGCGATCGCCAACCGCGAACTGGCATTGCTGTTCCAGCCGATCGTGGCGCAGGGGACGCTGGCCGTCGTCGGATTCGAAGGGCTGCTGCGCTGGAACAGCCCCGATCATGGCATGATCGGCCCGGCGGCCTTCATACCGATCGCCGAGGAATCGAACCTGATCCACGATCTGGGCGAATGGGTTCTCGACGCGGCGCTGGCGATGCTGGGCGAATGGCCGGGGCAATATGTCTCGGTCAATTTCTCCCCACGCCAGTTCCGGCGACAGAATTTCGTCGGCCATCTGGTCGAAAAGGTGCAGCGTGCCGGCGTTGCCCCCGACCGGCTGCAGATCGAGATTACCGAGACGGCGATTTTCGACGATGCCGAAGGCGCCGCCAACACGCTGTACCAGCTGCGCCAGATGGGCTTCCGCATCGCGCTGGACGATTTCGGGACCGGCTATTCGTCGCTCTACAATATTCGCAAGTTCGCGCTCGATTGCCTGAAGATCGATCGCAGCTTCATCGATGGCATGGGGCGGGAGCGGGAAAGCGCGGCGATCGTCCATTCGATCATCCATCTCGCCCGCGCATTGCGGCTGGAGGTCGTGGCCGAAGGGGTGGAAACCGAACAGCAGTTGCAGGCGCTGCGGCTTGCCGGCTGTTCGCACCTGCAGGGCTATTATTTCGCGCGGCCGGTCGATGGTGCGGCCGCCACGCGGCTGGCGCAGGATGGCGTGGATCGGGAGCGGACCACGACGCAATGACCCCGGCCCAGGGGCGCCCGATCGGTGTCCTGCTGCTCCGGCGGCTGGCGCTTGTCGGTGGGGTGGGCATCGCACTGACTACGCTTGTTCTGGCAGGGACGGTCGGGTGGGACACGGCGCTGTGGAGCGCGGCGGCCGGCGGCCTGCTGCTGCTGGCTTTGCTGGCCACTCTGCGGATCGCCGTCGCGCGCCATGTGACCGATCCGCTGCGACAGGTGGCGCAGGCGATGGTCGCGCCGGGCGAGCCGGCGCCGCCGCCCGGCCCCGGCACCCCGTCGGAAATCGGGGCGCTCTCGCGGCAGTTGGCGCTGATGCAGCAGCAGGTGCAGGAGCAGGCGGGGCAGCGCGAGCTGCGATCGTTCCGGCTGGGGCGGACCGAAAGCCGTGCGGCGCTGGTCCATAACGCCCGCAACGCGCTCTCGCCGATCAGCGCGATCCTGTCGCACGGCCTTGCCCAGCCGCCCGTCGCCGAACGAGACATGATCGAGCGTGTCGTTGCCGAACTGGCGCGGTCGGACCTGCCGCCCGCCCGGCGCGAAAAGCTCGCCGCCTATCTGATGACCGCGATCGACGCCGTGGCGCGGGCGCGAATCGAACGGCTGGCGCAGTTCGAAACCGGCCGCGCGGCGCTGGCCAACATCCTCGACATTATCGGCGGACCACAGGACATGGCGGTGGAGGCGCCGATACTGGACCGCTGCGACGTGACCGACCTGATCGCGCGCAACGGCGCCATCGCCCGCTATGGCGACGGCGGTTCGATCGCGGTTTCCTTTCCCGCGTCGCCCTGCTGGGTGCGGGCCGACCGGGTAATCCTCAGCCAGGTCATCGGCAACCTGTTCCGCAACGCCGTGGAGGCCATCGCCGCACGCGGCGATGGCGACGGGCAGGTCATCGTGACCGTGACCGACGGGCCGGAAGTGACGGTGACGATCGCGGATGATGGAGAGGGGTTCGATCCCGCCGACGCGCCGCTGCTGTTCCAGTACGGCTATTCGACGCGCAGGGCGAAGGCCGGCGGACTGGGCCTGCATTGGTGCGCGAACTGGATAGTCGCGATGGGCGGCAGGCTGCAACTGGACAGCGACGGCCCCGGCCTCGGCGCCCGCGCGATCCTGACGCTGCCCCCGGCCTAGAGCGGTTTCCAACCAGATTGAACCATCGTCATCGCCCTGCGGGCGACCGCTTCGCGGCGGGGCATTTCGGGTCCGGGACTGCGTTGCTCGTCGGTCCCGATGCTTTTGCATCGCTCCCTTCTCGCGCCTTGTCCCAAACCTGAAATGCCGCCGTGCCGATGATCCAATCTGATCGGAAACCGCCCTACCCGATCAGCGGCAGGATTCGCGCGGCATCGGCGTGGCGACAGATCAGCAGGTCCGGCAGCCACGTATCCTGACAATTATAATAAAGCGGCGTCCCATCGATCCGCGACGCGTGCAACCCGGCGGCCAGCGCCACCGCGACCGGCGCGCAGCTGTCCCATTCATATTGTCCGCCGGCATGGAGGTAGATGTCGGCCTCGCCTCGCACCACCGCCATCGCCTTGGCCCCGGCCGATCCCATCGGAATCAGTTCGGCACCGATCGCCTCGGCCACCGCCAGCGCCTGCGGCGCGGGGCGGGTGCGGCTGACGACCATGCGCGGCCGGGCGGGCGCGGGAGGCACGATCGGGGCGGGGCTGCTCGACAGGGTGATACCAAGTGCCGGCAGCGCGACTGCGCCCGCCGCAGCCCGACCGCCGACGGCCAGCGCGACATGCACCGCCCAGTCGTCACGCCCCTCGGCATATTCGCGCGTGCCGTCCAGCGGATCGACGATCCACGTCTGCGACGCGGCACAGCGCAGCTTGTCGTCGGCCGATTCCTCCGACAGCACGAACGCGTCGGGCCGGGCCGCGTGCAGCCGGTCGAGGATCAGCGCATTCGCCTCGGCATCGGCACGGTCGCCCAGTGCTTTGCCGGTTTCCCGCCCCTCGGCCCGGATCGCGAGCAGCAGCTTGCCCGCTTCGGCGGCGATGGCGGTCGCCAGCAGCGCGTCGTCGGTCACAACGTCGGCGCCCAGATACCCAGCACATGTTCGACGATGCGTTCGGCGGCGGCCTCCGGCGTCTCGCGCGTGGTGTCGACATGAATGTCGGGGCGGACCGGCGGTTCGTACGGGCTGTCGATGCCGGTGAAGTTGGCGAGCGTCCCCGCCCGCGCCTTGGCATACAGCCCCTTCACGTCGCGCGCCTCCGCCACGGCCAGCGGCGTGTCGATAAACACCTCGACGAATTCCCCCTCGGGCAGCATCGCGCGCGCCAGGTCGCGTTCGGCGCGGAAGGGCGAGATGAACGCGGTCAGCACGATCAACCCGGCATCCGCCATCAGCTTGGCGACTTCGCCCACCCGTCGGACATTCTCCACCCGGTCGGCATCAGTAAAGCCCAGATCGCGGTTCAGGCCATGGCGGATATTGTCGCCATCGAGCAGGAAGCTGTGCTTGCCGAGCGCGTGCAGCTTCTTTTCTACCAGATTGGCGATGGTCGACTTGCCCGACCCCGACAGGCCGGTGAACCACAACACGCGCGGCGCCTGATTCTTCTGCGCCGCGTGCGCCTCGCGGGTGATGTCGATCGACTGCCAATGCACGTTCTGGCTGCGGCGCAGGCAGTAATCGATCATGCCGGCGGCGACGGTGGCGTTGGTGATCTTGTCGATGAGGATGAATCCGCCGAGATCGCGATTGTCGGCATAGCGTTCGAAGGCGATGCCGCGATCGGTGAACACGTCCGCCACGCCGATGTCGTTCAGCTGCAGCGTCTTGACCGACAATTCAGCCAGCGTGTTGACGTCGATCGCGTGGCGCGGCGGCTGCACCGTCGCCGACACGGTGCCCGATCCGGTCTTCAGCCAATAGGCGCGACCGGGCAGCAGCGCTTCGCCGTCCATCCATACGATCGTCGTGCGGAACTGGTCGGCGACCTGTGGCGGCGCATCGGCGGCGGCGATCACGTCGCCGCGCGAACAGTCGACCTCGTCGGTCAGGGTGATCGTCACCGACTGGCCCGCCACCGCCTGGGGCAGGTCGCCGTCCATCGTTACGATGCGCGCGACAGACGACGTCTTGCCCGATGGCAGTACCCGCACCGCATCGCCCGGCCGCACCGTACCGCTGGCGATCAGCCCGGCAAAGCCGCGAAAGTCGAGGGTCGGGCGGTTGACCCACTGCACCGGCAGGCGGAACGCCCGCGCCGCCGCCGCTTCGCTGTCCAGCTCGACCGACTCCAGATGCTCGATCAGCGCCGGGCCGGCATACCATGGCGTGTTGGCCGATGGCGCGGCAGCGATATTGTCGCCCTTGAACCCCGACAGCGGAATCGCGGTGAAGCCGGTGATGCCGATCGATTCGGCGAACGCGGCATAGTCGGCGACGATGCGGTCGAACGTCGTCTGATCATAGCCGACCAGGTCCATCTTGTTCACCGCCAGCACGATACGGCGGATGCCGATCAGGTGGGCGAGATAGCTGTGCCGCCGCGTCTGGGTCAGCACGCCCTTGCGCGCGTCGATCAGGATCACGGCCAGGTCGGCGGTCGAGGCACCAGTCACCATGTTGCGGGTATATTGTTCATGGCCGGGCGTGTCCGCCACGATGAACTTGCGCTTTTCGGTCGCGAAGAAGCGATAGGCGACGTCGATGGTGATGCCCTGCTCGCGCTCGGCGGCAAGGCCGTCGACCAGCAGCGCGAAATCGATCTCGCCGCCCTGCGTGCCGACCCGCTTCGAATCGCTCTCCAGCGCCGCCAGCTGATCCTCGAAGATCATCTTCGAATCATAGAGCAGCCGGCCGATCAGCGTCGACTTGCCGTCATCGACCGATCCGCAGGTGATGAAGCGCAGCAGCGACTTGTTCTGATGCTGTGCCAGATAGGCGTCGATGTCGTCGGCGATCAGCGCGTCGGGGGTATAGGCGGGGGCGGTCGCCATCAGAAATAACCCTCCTGCTT
>CAJYRU010000106.1 GCA_913777295.1 uncultured Sphingomonas sp.
CGACCGGAACCGCCATGACGCTGTACCCCCGTTTCTTCGCCCATCTCGACCGCGCGCTCGACACGCTCGTCGCCCGTGGCGACCTGCCGGCGGGGCTGGAGCGACGCGCGATCACGGTCGAACCGCCGCGCGATACGACCCATGGCGACCTGTCGACCAATGCCGCGATGGTGCTGGCCAAGCCCGCCAAGACCAATCCGCGCGCGCTGGCCGAACTGCTGGTCGCCGAACTCGCCGGCCTGCCCGAGGTGGCGAGCGCATCGGTCGCCGGCCCGGGCTTCATCAACCTGACGCTGACCGACGATACCTGGCGCGGGGAGTTGACCGCGATCGCCGATGCAGGCGACGCCTATGGCCGGTCGCAGGTCGGCGCGGGGCAGGTGGTGAATATCGAATATGTCTCGGCCAACCCGACGGGACCGATGCATATGGGCCATTGCCGCGGCGCGGTGGTCGGCGATGCGCTCGCCAGCCTGCTCGAATGGAACGGCGCGCGCGTCATCCGCGAATATTATGTCAACGATGCCGGCGGACAGGTCGCCGTCCTCGCCCGTTCGGCGCATCTGCGCTACCGCGAGGCGCTGGGCGAGACGATCACGATCCCCGAGGGGCTGTATCCCGGCGACTATCTGGTCCCGGTGGGCCAGGCGCTCGCCGCTGAATTTGGCGATCGTTACGTGAACGCGCCCGAGGAGGAATGGCTGGCGCTGTTCCGCAGCAAGACGGTCGCGGCGATGCTGGAGATGATCCGCGCCGACCTGCAGCTGCTCGGCATCCATCACGATGTCTTCTCGTCCGAGGCCCAACTGCAGGCGGCGGGCAAGCCCGAGGCGGCTGAGGCGTGGCTGCGCGAACGCGACCTCATCTATGACGGCGTACTCGAAGCGCCGAAGGGCGAATTGCCCGACGATTGGGAGCCGGTCGAACTGCCGCTGTTCCGCTCGACGAAGTTCGGTGACGATCAGGACCGCCCGATCCGGAAGTCGGACGGCAGCTGGACCTATTTCGGTGCCGATCTCGCCTATCATTTCCAGAAGGCGCAAGAGGCCGATCAGCTGATCGACATCTGGGGCGCGGACCATGCCGGGACCGTCAAGCGGATCGTCGCAGCGGTGCAGGCGCTGACCGAAGGCAAGACCCGTTTCGACGTGAAGCTGGTGCAGATGGTGCGTCTGCTGCGTGGTGGTGAACCGGTCAAGATGTCGAAGCGCGCCGGCAATTTCGTGACGCTGGCCGATGTGGTGAACGAGGTCGGCAAGGATGTCGTCCGCTTCACCATGCTGACGCGGAAGGCCGATGCGCAGATGGACTTCGACTTCGCCAAGGTGGTCGAGGCGTCGAAGGACAATCCGGTCTTCTACGTCCAATACGCCCATGCCCGCGTCCATTCGCTCGTCCGCCGGGCCGCCGAGGCCGGCATTTCCGAGGACGCAAATGCCGACCTGTCCCGTCTCGATACGGTCGAGCTGGCGCTGGTGAAGCGCGCGGCGCAGTTCCCGCGCGTGGTCGAAAGCGCGGCGGCGGCGCGCGAGCCGCACCGGATCGCTTTTTATCTCTACGACTTGGCCGCAGAGTTTCATGCGGCGTGGAATCTCGGAAACGACGATCCGTCCCGCCGGTACCTTCAGGCCGACGACGCCCTGCTGACGCAGGCACGGCTTTTCCTCGCCCGCGCGATCGGGCAGATTATCCGCAACGGCCTGGCGATCATGGGCGTCGAGGCGGTCGAGGAGATGAAGTAATGGCGGACATGATCGCAGCCGGCGATCCCGACCACGAACGCCTGCCCTGGCTGGAAAGCGCGGAGCCGGAGCCGGAACCCGCGCGTCCGGTCTGGCGCACGGTGCTGATCGTGCTGATCGGCCTGCTGATGGTCGCCACGATCGCCTTCGCCCTGCTGCGCCAACGCGGCGCGCCGACCGCCAGCGGCACCGGCGACCTGATCGCCGCGCCGGAGGGGCCGTACAAGACTCGTCCGCAGGAAGCGGACGGGATGCGCGTGACCGGCGACAGCGATACCGCGATCGCCACCAGCGAAGGCGCGGCCGGCGGCAATGCCTCGGTCAATCTCAACGCCGTGCCGGAGGCCCCGATCCAGGGTCGCGCTGCTGCGCCGCCCTCCGGCCCGACCAGCAGCGGCAAGGGCCGCGTCGCGACCGCGGTGCCGACCACGACCGCCCGGCTGGAGGCCCGTGCACCCGCCGCCGCCGCGCCGGTCGAAACGGCAGCCGGGGCGGGCGGTTCGGTCGTACAGCTCGGCTCCTTCCCGAGTGAGGCGGTGGCAAACACCGCTTGGAACCAGCTCTCGCGCCGTTTCGCCTATCTCGCCCCACTCGGCAAATCGGTGCAGGTGGCGGAGGTGAAGGGCAAGACCGTCTACCGCCTGCGCGTCAACGCCGGCAGTGCGAACCAGGCGTCGGACCTGTGCGGCAAGCTGAAGCTGGCTGGCGAGAACTGCTTCGTCGCACGATGAAGCGCATGGGCGTGGCGGCAGGTTGTCGCCCGCCCGCGTCTGGGGTAGCCCACGGCCCATGAAGCCCGTGATTTTCGGCCTGTCCGGCCCGACCCTGACCCCTGACGAGATCGCGCTGTTCCGCGACGCCGATCCGCTCGGCTATATCCTGATGGGGCGCAACTGCGTCGATCGCGATCAGATGCGCGCGCTGACCGACGCTCTTCGCGACCTTTCGGGCCGGGCCGACCTGCCGATCCTGATCGATCAAGAGGGTGGGCGCGTGGCGCGGATGAAGCCGCCGGTCTGGCCCGCCTTTCCCGCTCCCTCCGCCTTCGCCGCGCTCTACGATCGTGCGCCGTCCTCGGCCATCGCGGCGGCCAGGGCCAATGGACAGGCGCTGGGCATGATGCTGGCGGAGGTCGGCGTGACCGTCGATGCGACGCCGCTGCTCGACGTGGCACAGCCCGACATGACCGGCGCCATCGGTGATCGCAGTTTCGGCGCGAACCCGATGCAGGTCGCCGCCCTTGGCCGCGCGACGCTGGACGGACTGGCGGCAGCCGGCGTCGTCGGCATCATCAAGCATATGCCGGGCCATGGCCGGGCGACCGTCGACAGCCACCTCGAACTGCCGCGCGTGTCCGCCGCCGCCGATGCGCTGGAACAGGACATCGCGCCGTTCGCCACACTGGCGTCCGCACCGATGGCGATGACCGCGCATGTCGTCTTCGAAGCATGGGATGCGCAGAACCCGGCCACGCTGTCGCCCACCGTCATCCGCGACGTGATCCGCGACCGCATCGGCTTCGACGGGCTGTTGATGACCGACGACATCGACATGAAGGCGCTGAGCGGCGCGCCGGCGGACAAGGCGGCAGCGGCCATCGCCGTCGGGTGCGATGTCGTGCTGGACTGCTGGGCGCGGCTGGACGAGATGGCGGCGATCGCGGATCGCCTGGACGACATCGCGCCCCTATCGCGCGCGCGGCTCGATCGGGCGATGGCGGGCACGGGTACCGTCGGCCCGGTGGCGCTGCCCGAACTCATCGCCACGCGCGACCGGCTGCTGGCACTCGCCTGATCCGGGTAACCGCTCCTTAACACGCCGTCCGTATCCTTCATCCGCCTTGCGCGTGAGGACCGGATGATGCTGCCGACGGAGCCGCTGCAACTACATCATAGCTGGCCGATCTTCGAACGGGGCGTCCGGTTGCCGCACGGCATTCTGGAGGTCGGTTACCACCCCGGCCTGCCGGATGACGGTCCATTCTTCTGCGATCTCACGGCTAACACGCTGGCATGGTCCGATTCGACCTTCGCGCTGTTCGGCCTGCCGACCGGCAGAACCCCAGTGCGCGACGTGGTGCTGCCGATGTACCGACCCGATTCGCGATCGGCGCTGGAGCGACTGCGCGCCCACGCCATCCGCCACCGGCGGGGCTTCACGATCGATACCGAGGTGGACGCCCCTGGCCAGCCCCTGCGCTGGATTCGGATCGTCGCCGTGCCGGAGGTCGAGGGTGGTCGGACCGTGCGGCTGCGCGGGCTGCATCAGGACGTGACGCACGAATATCGGTGACGGATCGCCGCGCCGCCCGGTAGGGTCGTGGCCATGGATGCCGACACGCCCATATTGACGGTCGAACTGGACGGGTGGGAAGGGCCGCTCGATCTGCTGCTGGCGCTGGCCCGGACGCAAAAGGTTGATCTGCGCCGCATTTCGATACTGGCGCTGGTCGAACAATATCTGCGCTGGATCGACCGGGCGAGCGCGTTGCGGCTCGAACTGGCGGCCGACTGGCTGGTGATGGCGGCATGGCTCGCCTATCTCAAATCGGCGCTGCTGCTGCCCCGAGAACCGGAAATGGACCCCGATCCGGAGGAACTGGCGCTGCGGCTGCAGCTCCGTCTCGAACGTCTGGATGCGATGCGGGAGGCCGGCGCGCGGTTGATGGCCCGCGACCGGATCGGGCGCGACGTGTTCCTGCGTGCGCGTCCGGAGGGGCTGAACGTCGTTCGCAAGGCGCGATGGGACGCCGGTTTGTACGACCTGATCGAGGCCTATGGCCGCATCAGTGCCCGCACCCGGCCGGTGCTGCACGTCGTCGCTACCCGCCCGGTAATGACGCTAGAGGTCGCGATCGAACGGGTGGACGCGATCCTCGGCACCCGGATCGACTGGACATCGATTGCCGCCTTCCTGCCAGAGCAGGACGACGAACGCTATCGCCGCTCGGCGCTCGCCTCGACCTTTCTCGCCACGCTCGAACTCGCGCGACAGGGGCGGGTGGCGATCCGGCAGGATGCGCCGTTCGGGCCGATCGACGTGCGGCGGATCGCATGACCGATCCGTTCGTCCGCGCGGTAGAGGCCGTGCTGTTCGCCAGCGAAATGCCGCTGACGGTTCCGATGATCGCCGCCTATGTTGGCGATGGCGACGTGCGCGCGGCGCTGTCCCAGATCGAGGCGGACTATGCAGGGCGTGGCTTCGGCCTGGTCCGGCGGGGCGAGCATTGGCATTTCGAAACCGCCCCCGACCTCGCCCATTTCCTTCGCCGCGACCGCGACGAATCGCGTCGTCTGTCGAAGGCCGCCATCGAGACGCTGGCAATCATCGCCTATCACGAGCCGGCGACCCGCGCCGACATCGAATCGATCCGGGGCGTGCAGATTTCGAAGGGGACGATCGACGTGCTGCTGGCGGCGGGCTGGGTACGCCCGGCTGGCCGGCGGGAGGTGCCCGGCCGTCCGCTGACGTACGCAACGACACAGGCGTTTCTCGACCATTTCGGCCTCAATACCCGCCGCGACCTGCCCGGAATCGACGATCTGCGCGCGGCGGGGCTGCTCGATCCAATCGACGACGCCTTTGCAAGCGTGCTGGAAAGCGGCGGCGATAGCGACTAAGTGAGCGGCAACGATATATTTCGCTTGGAGTGTGGACGATGGGTGGTCTTAGCATTTGGCACTGGCTTATCGTCGGCGTCGCCATCTTGCTGCTGTTCGGCAAGGGTCGTTTTTCCGACATGATGGGCGACGTTGCCAAGGGGCTGAAGAGCTTCAAGAAGGGCATGGCCGAGGACGACGATGTTCCGCCGCCGCCGGCCCGTCCGCGCGAACGGCTGGAACAGCGCCCGCTCGACGCTGCCTACGACCATGATCTGCCTCCGCGCGACCCCGTGCATCGCGATCCCGTTCGCGACGACCGCCCGCACGGCGACCGCTGATCTTTTCCCTCCCGGCGGACATGATGTCCGCCTGACCCCGAGCGCCGATGTTCGATATCGCTCCCACCGAATTGATGGTCGTCGCGCTCGTCGCGCTGGTCGTCATCGGTCCCAAGGATTTGCCAAAAGCCATGCGCATCGTCGGCCTGTGGGTCGGCAAGGCGCGTGGCGTGGCGCGCCAATTTCGCTCCGGCTTCGACACGATGGTGCGTGAGGCCGAACTGGCGGAAATGGAAAAGAAATGGGCCGAGGAAAACGCGCGGATCATGCGCGAACATCCGACGGATGCGCCGCCAGCCGTGCATCCGGTCGACGCGCCTTCGCCGCCACCGCCGGTGCATGATCCCGCGGCGCCGCACGAGGATATGTCCGCGCCGGTGATGGTCGAACAGCCCGAACTGCGCGAGGCGCCCGGCAATCATCCGCCCGCCGCCGATGGCAAGGCCCCGTCATGAACGACATCGACGACAGCCAGGCCCCGTTGCTCGATCACCTGATCGAACTGCGCCGCCGCCTGCTCTATTCCGCGCTGGCGGTGGCCGTCTGCTTCGGAGGCTGCTTCTACTTCTCGCACCAGATTCTGACGTTTCTGGTCAAGCCGTTGCTGGCGGCGGGTCAGACGAAGCTGATCTTCACCCAGATTTTCGAGGCGTTCTTCGTCCAGATCAAGGTCGCGTTCTTCGCGGCGATGATGCTGTCCTTTCCGGTGATCGCGAACCAGCTGTGGCAGTTTGTCGCGCCGGGGCTGTACCGCAACGAAAAGAAGGCGTTGTTCCCATTCCTGCTGGCGACACCAGTGCTGTTCATCGCCGGCGCGTCGCTGGCCTATTACGTGACCATTCCGGTCGCGCTGCATTTCCTGCTGGGCTATCAGGGCAATTTGGGCGGTGTCGCATCGGAGGCGATGCCCTCGATCGAAAATTATCTGTCGTTCGTGATGCAATTCCTGTTCGCGTTCGGCCTCGCCTTCCTGCTGCCGGTTCTGCTGATGCTGCTGGAACTGGCGGGGATCGTTACTCGCAAGCAGTTGGTCGGCGCGCGGCGCTATGCGATCGTCGCGGCGTTCGCGATTGCGGCCGTGGCGACCCCGCCCGACATCGGATCGCAGTTCCTGCTCGCGGTACCGCTTATCCTGCTCTACGAACTGGCACTCGTCGCGATCTGGTTTACCGAAAAGCGCCGGGCAAAGCGTGATCCGGAAGCGGCAGAGGAAGAGCCTGCCTCATAGTATCACCGCCACGCGGTTGGGTCAGGCATAGAAAAAGGGCGGTCCGGATACTCCGGGCCGCCCTTTTGTCATCGAAATCTGGTCCGATGATTACTTCGTGTCGCGGGCCGCGCCAGCTACCGCGTTACCCGCCGACGAGACGTCCTTGCCGACGCCTTCGACCGTATTGCAGGCGCTGATGGCGAGGGCACCGGCAACGACGGCGAGGCTCAGGATCTTACGCATGTTCTTCTCCGATATTGCGCGGGGCTGCCCCGCTTCGAACTGGAAAATGTCCGACGACATTATTCGTTCCGGCAGCAGAACGGGGACAGCTGCAAAAAAACAACCCGCCAGCATGGGCTAACGGGTCGCTTAGGTAAAAACCAGTATATGGACCCGGTGGCGCTACCGGGGGGGGGGAGGGTCTACGCCTACCGGGTCCTTTTAGCGGATAGCGAGAGCGGGGGGGCATAAGATCGCTATCCGAGGTTGATAACGGCAAGCCCTATCCTTGGTTCCCGGCATCTGCCGCATTTTTTTGGAAATTACGATCAGCTCGGAAACGCGCCGCAGCGCTTGGTCTGCCACACGCCCTTGCGCCAGCATTTCGGGTTTTCGAACTGATACAGCCGCACCGGGCGCATGTACGGAATCTGCCGCGTGAACTGCTGTTCGCCATATGCCACCAGCGAATTGCGCAGCTTGCGCATCCGCAGTTCGGCAAATTCGCCCAGATAGCCGCGCGGCACGAACAGCGCTTCCTGACCGATCTCGTTTGCGGCCTGGCAGAAGCCGAGCTGCGCCGATACCGTCGAGAAGCTGGAATAGACGCGCGTACCGAACTGGTCGAGCGCGGTCTGGCCGGCCTTCAGCGACCCCGTCGTCCGATCGAAATATTTGTCCAGCGCGGCATAGCTCGCCTTCAACTCATCGGCATGGTTGAAGAGCATCGCGTTATAGTTGTTGAGCGTCAGCATCGTCGGCTCGAACTGACATTGCAGCGCGGCGACATTGAGCGCCGACCGCAGATTCCAAAGAACGGCCGCGCGCAGTTCGGCCGGGGTCGCGCCGGGCAGTGCCTGGGTCGTGACACCGGGTTCCTCCCCGGTGATGCGCGGGCCGTCCATGTCGTACGGCTTGAAGAAAAATTGGGCCGACGCGGGGGATGCCGCGACGGTCAGGGCGGCGGCAGCGGCCAGGACCAGGGTACGCACTACGCTCATCTCTTCCTTTCACGGCGCGGGCTTGGCGCCAGGGCAGGCAGCGATGGTTAAGGCGTTTTTCGTGACGACCCAAGCCCCAACTTGCATCATCGTCACACGTTTCGCCGCATGGGGCCGTAACGATCGGGCCGGGCTGCGACTCCAACGAAAAGGGCCGCCCGGTCACCCGGACGGCCCTTCGCCAGAATAGCCGAAGAACGGCTGATTACATGGCGTTGGTCATGCCGGCTTCGTTCGACATCATGGTGTCGTTCGAGGTCATCATGCTGTCGTTCGACATCATCATGGTGTCGTTGCCCATGGCGCCGTCGACGGCGGTCATGTTGTCCGACATCGTGCCGTCCATCATGTCGGTCGAGTTCAGGTCGGTGATGGTCGCGTTGTCGGCGGTGGTTTCGGTCTTGCCACCGCAAGCCGACAGCGCCAGCGCCGCGCCGGCGATGATCGAACCGGTCAGGATCTTCGAGAATGCACGCATGGTAAGCTCCCTAAGCTATGGATAGGCGGCATTTCTTTGCCGTTAATACCCAATCCGCGCTGGACATTAGTCGAAGGGGTGCCCGCCCTCAAGCCTCTTTCGCAGGAGGGTACAGCCCGTCCAGAAAAGCCGGCAGACCGGCGGCGAGCGCTGCGTCGAACATCTCCGGAATCACCGTTTTCCCCAGCGCCGCTGCGCTGGTCACGGGACATTCGGCGATCCCACAAGGAA
>CAJYRU010000107.1 GCA_913777295.1 uncultured Sphingomonas sp.
TGCGTTCGCTGCCGGGCTCGAACAGCAACGGGCGGGGTTAACCCCGCCCGTTGCTTCACTTGCGCTCATGCGCGAAAACCACGGTCAGTCTCTGGTTGCCGCTGGATGAACGGCGGGGGTCACGTCAGCCGATATCGGGCACGCCTAGGAATTCTATGAATGACCGGGATTGGGTCCTTTTGTCGATCACCTACGCTATAGCATTTTTCGCAAACCAAATGCGACCGTCCGGCCCACCGGGTTGAGATAGGCATTCTGATAGATCAAGGGCGTGGTGCCCAAGCTATTGCGCACGCTCTGGCGCGAATCGACGATGTTGGTAACGCCTAACGTCATGCGCATGCCCTTGAGCCACGAGGGCGCCTTCGTTCGTCCTAGATAGTCGCCAACGTTGGCGAATAGCGCGAGATTGATCGTCGCTAGGTCGCCGAATTTCAGATCTCCCGCCGGTGTGCCGGATCCACGAATTGATGTTCCGCTCTGCCATGTCGCGGTGAATCGGGCGCCGAGGCCGCGCTTGAAGGCGCTGGCCTGGAACTCAACCTCGTGCCGGGAACGGCCGCCCCGGACGTCGAGCGCACCCCCGTCGAGCAGGTTCAGAACCGGACCGCTGGGGCGCAGCAATACACTATCCTCCAGCCGCCAGCTGTGTTGTAGCGACAGCATCAGCCGGCTCGTAAGGTTTTCAACCCGTCGGGCGGCGGGACTCCCGGCCTCTACAGTCTCCAGGCGCGCGCCGGGCGGGAGGCGGCGCTTGACCTCTTCGAGACTAGAGAACACGCGGACGTTGGCGTTCTGAAGACCGGGCGGCAACGGGCCTAGCGGCCTCATGAAGCTCAGGCCCCAGCGGATCTGCTGCTGGTTCGATCGCGCGAAGTTGATCGGCGTTGCGTCGATACGCTGCAGGCGACCGGTGGTGTCGCGGGTAAAGCGATCCGGGAACGCATCCTCGACCTGCGGCAACGCGATAGGAAAGGCAGCGATCGGATCGTCGATCCGCGTGCGGATATAGTCGATTGTGAATACCAGATCCGTCCTGGCCATCGGCTTGAAGGTGGCGCCTGCGCTAAGGACGTGGCGATCGTCGGTGTGAAGGCCGGGATTACCGCCGAAGCTGCGCGTGATATCGGCCGTCTCTCCACGGCGCGCATCGAAGGTGCGAACGTTGGGCACGACGATCAACGGCGCCCCGAGCTGTTCGACCGTCGGGGCCGATCGCGTGTCGCTGACCGATGCGAGCAGCGATAGCCCAGGCAGGGGCGTCCAGTGTAGGCCGTAGCCCAGGGTCCACAACGTGCCGACGTCCGACAGTCTTTCCGCGGCGACGGTCGCGTTGGCCGACAGCGCACCGATCGACGTGAGTGACGGCGTGGCGGCCCCTGCGATCGGCAGGTCAATGCTGGCCTGGACGCTGGCGGTGTCGCGCTCCAGCGACCCGACCCGCGTCGACGCACCCAGTTGGGATCGGCTGCTGACGTCGCGCGTCGTGACGCCTGATCGCAGGCTGAGCGACGCGGACCCGGCCGGCAGGGTGAAGGGTGATCCGTTGACCAGCAAGTCGGCGTTGGCCGTCAGGGTGGCGAAGCGTGCAAGATTCTGCGGGGTGACGGGAACGCCGGTGTCGGTCGTGCTGTCGTTCGTGGTGCGGTCGAGGTTGCCGGTCGCGGTCCATTGCCATTGGCGCAGCCGCCCGCCGATCGTGGTGCCGAGATGTAGCGTCGCGCTGTCAACGTCGCGGTGCAGCACGCCATCCGGTCCCAGCCCGACCAGCGCCTTGGTCTTGCTCGTCTCGACCCTTCCGTTGAGCGTTGCTGCCACGTCGGCAATCGGATTGGCCGCGACGGTCGCATTCAGGGTGACGCGGTGGGTGGCGGGCAACAGCGTCCGATAGTCGCCGAGCGTCGGATCACCGCTCGGCTGCCGCACGTCGCGCTCGCTCTCCAGCAGGGCGCTCGACCGGCTGAGATCGGCATCGAGCATCGTGCGCGTATCGCCGCGGATGCGCAGATAACTGGCACCGCCCGCAGTCGTCGCCTGTCCTCCCGCGGTTGGCCCGGCGAGGCTCCCTTGGACGATCCGCGACGTAAAGCGTTCGAAGGCGACCACGTTCACCACCTTGCGATCGGCCGGATAGCCGTATTTCAGTGCGACCTCTTCAGGCAGAATCTCTGTCCGTTCGATCGCTTCGGTGGGAAGCCGGGAGATTTCGGCAAAGCTCGACACGCGGCGGCCGTTCAGCAGGACGATCGGATCGGCCGACGTATCGTTGCGTCCGCTCGACACCTGCGCACTGAGCGCCTGGATCAGTTCGGACACTGTTGCCGTGCCATAAGATCGGATGTCGAGGGCCGATAGCGTGCGTTCGGGCTTGATATCGCCGATGACCGAACCACGCGGCGGGCGCCCGTTGACGACGATGTCGCCAGACGCGGTCGCCAGCCGCGCCGCGGGTAGTGCGTCCTTGTACTGCTCGCGCAGTTTCCGCTCGACGTCCTCGGGTAGCGGCTGGCCGTCCGATCCGTGGAATTGGATGGCAGGCGGCGGGGGCGGGGACGCAGCGGGGGGCGTTACCTGTGCTGCGGCGAGCAGACCTATGCCGATGATCGTCGTCATCGCGTCACGAGGCTCGCTTCGCCGCGAAGGGCAAGTTTGCGAGGCCAGTGATATGCACATCACCCGTCAGCGCCGTGCCCCCGGCATCGAGCGTCACGACAAAGGTTACTCGGGGTTCGGACTTCAGGCTGAACGTTGCACAGCCCGCGGTCACGGACACAGCCTCGAGCGGTCGCCAGACCTGCGCCCTCGACGATTGGTAGCGCCCGGACCACCCTGTCGCATTGCGGGTCAGTTCGAATGTCCAATTGGCCCCTGCGAATGCGCCGATCCAGTGTCCGGCGAGGTGATCGGCAGGCTGCGTCGATGCGCACGCCGGCGCCGGCGCCGCGGCGGGCGAGGCCATGGCGAGAAGAATGGTCGCGATCATACAGCTCTCCAAATTGAAGCCGGGTCAAGGAAAGCAGATCGAGGTAGCGGGGTGATGCCGCGTTCGTGACGGCGCGTGATACGAAGATGCTACAAAGCCGTGCTATCGCCTGAAGCGATGCACAGCGCTGCCATATCCCGAGATCGCATCGTCGTGGTGGACGACGACACCAGCATCCGCGACGCCTTGGCCGAGTATCTCGGCGATCATGGCTACGCAGTCCGCACGGCCAGCGGTGCCGTTGCCTGCGGTCGCTTACTAGCCGAGGCGCCGGCCGACCTGCTGGTGATCGACGTGATGATGCCGGGAGAGGATGGGTTGTCGCTGTGCCGGCGTCTGGCTCCGACCGGTACGCCGATTCTAATGCTGAGTGCGCTCGATGGCGTTACCGATCGCGTCGTCGGGCTAGAGGTCGGGGCATGGGATTATCTGGCCAAGCCGTTCGAGCCGCGCGAATTGCTGGCGCGCGTGCGAGCGTTGCTGCGGCGACCGCGCATGGAGAGCCCAGCGGCACACGGCGATGCGGTCGCGTTCGCCGGCTGGTGGTTCAGCCCCGACGAGCGCCGCCTGCGCGATCCGCACGGGCGGCCTTTGCTGCTGAGCGAAGGCGAGCATGCGCTGTTGGCTGCCTTCGTGGGGCGCCCCGGACGGGTGCTCAGCCGGGACACGCTGCTGGACGTCGCGCGGGGTATTGACGCTGCGTCCTATGATCGGGCGATCGACATCGCCGTCAGCCGGTTGCGTCGCAAGCTGGCGGAAGGTGACGGTGCGCCGCTGATCGAAACTGTTCGCGGGGCCGGCTATCGCTTTCTGCCCGCGGTTAGACCGGCATGATGCGCAGCATCTGGCGGCGGCCGAGCGCCCTGACCGCGATCGGTGGGTTCAGCGTCGCGATCGCCGTGCTCAGCGTTGCGATTACCGCCAGCATCGTCCTGTTGATGCCCGATCC
Organism: uncultured Sphingomonas sp.; assembly: GCA_913777295.1. GTDB lineage: Bacteria > Pseudomonadota > Alphaproteobacteria > Sphingomonadales > Sphingomonadaceae > Sphingomonas. The sequence continues at coordinate 3,933 of CAJYRU010000107.1, forward strand.
GCCCGCCGTGCGTATGACCGTTGCCGACGCCGTCGCGGCGCTGCGGGGTACGAACGCCGGTCTGGCCCGCACGATCGGGCGTTCCCCGAACGGGTCGCCAGCGGCGCTGCTTCGGCGGGTTCTGGCGCAGGCGGTCGACCGGCCGATCGCGGACGTGCGGGTCGTTTGGATCGATCGGAGCGCCCGTCCGACCCGCAGTGACGGTGTCGTCGTCTTCACGGCGCGCGGCAAGGGCGAGGCCGCCGGCAAGATGCTGTGGCCGGGCGGCACTCCGCCCAGCGGACCGGTCGTCATCCGCCGTCAGGGTGTGCTGCCCATGCGGATCGTTCCGAGAGGCATGACGGATTCGCTGATCGGCAAGGTCCTACTCACGTTGCCACAACCCGCATTTGCCGCCAGCGTGCGTCTGGCGGATGGCCGATGGCTGACCGTCGCGCCACAGTCGCCGACCTTTGGCGGGTGGCGGCTGAAGGTGCTGGTCGCGCTCGTCGCCAGCCTCGCGGTCCTGGCGCCCCTCGTCTGGCTGTTCGCCCGACGCCTTACCCGACCGTTTCGCGCATTGGCGTCGGCGATCGACGACGGCCGCGATCCACCGCAAGCACAAGGGCCGCGCGAATTGCAGGATGCCGCGCGCGCGATCCTCCACCTGCGCGCGCGCCTGTCCGCCGAAACCG
>CAJYRU010000108.1 GCA_913777295.1 uncultured Sphingomonas sp.
CTTTCTCAGCGGGAGCCGCGCCCATGACCGACCAGTTCCGCCCCGACGGTTTCTTCGAAACCACCCTTGCCGATGCCGACCCCGCCGTGTTCGCCGGCGTCACCCACGAACTGGAGCGTGAGCGCTACCAGATCGAGCTGATCGCATCGGAAAACATCGTGTCGAAGGCGGTGCTGGAGGCACAGGGCAGCGTCTTCACCAACAAGTACGCCGAGGGCTATCCCGGCAAGCGTTACTATCAGGGCTGCCACCCCTCGGACGAGGTCGAGAGCCTCGCGATCGAGCGCGCGAAGCAGCTGTTCGGCTGCGGCTTCGTCAACGTGCAGCCGCATTCGGGCGCGCAGGCGAACGGCGCGGTGATGCTGGCGCTGACCAAGCCCGGCGACACGATCATGGGCATGAGCCTTGATGCCGGCGGCCACCTGACGCACGGCGCCAAGGCGGCGATGTCGGGCAAGTGGTTCAACGCGGTCCAGTACGGCGTCGATCGCGACACCCATCTGATCGATTACGATCAGGTCGCCGCTCTCGCGCGCGAACACAAGCCGACGCTCATCATCGCCGGCGGTTCGGCCTATCCGCGCCACATCGACTTCGCGAAGTTCCGCGCGATCGCCGATGAAGTCGGCGCGAAGTTCATGGTCGACATGGCGCATTTCGCCGGCATCGTCGCCGCCGGCCTGCACCCAACCCCGTTCGGCCATGCCGACGTCGTCACCACCACCACCCACAAGACGCTGCGCGGTCCGCGCGGCGGCATGGTGCTGACCAATGACGAAGCCATCGCCAAGAAGATCAACTCGGCGGTGTTCCCGGGGCTGCAGGGCGGCCCGCTGATGCACGTGATCGCCGCGAAGGCGGTCGCGTTCGGTGAAGCGCTGCGTCCGGAATTCAAGGACTATATCCGCGCCGTCGTCGAAAATGCGCAGACGCTGGCCGCAACGCTCAAGAGCCGCGGCGCGAATGTCATCGCCGGTGGTACCGACACCCATCTGGCGCTGATCGACCTCACCCCGCTGGGCGTCACCGGGAAGGATGCGGACGAAGCGCTGGAGCGTGCGGCGATCACCTGCAACAAGAACGGCATCCCGTTCGACCCGCTGCCCCCGGTCAAGACCAGCGGCATTCGCGTGGGGTCGCCCGCCGGCACCACCCGCGGCTTCGGCAAGGCGGAGTTCACCGAAATCGGCAACATGGTCGCCGATGTCCTCGACGGACTGCGCGCAAAGGGCGAAGCCGGGGACCCTGCGGTCGAGGCAGACGTTAAGGCACGGGTTCGGGCGCTGTGCGAGCGGTTCCCGATCTATCCGGGTCTGTAAGGAGTTCGACAAATGCAGGACAAGTCGGTTGGCAAGAGCATGGCGAAATGGGGTGCGCTGGGCGCGGTGATCGCGATTCCGGTTCCCTTTGTCGGCCCGCTGATCGGCGCCGCCGCCGGCGCCGGCTATGCGTACTACAAGTCGAAGAAGCAGCCGCGCTACTAAGCCCGGCACCCCGCCCGCCCCGCCCCCGGCGGGGCGGCGGGTCCAACAGGAAATGTGATGCGCTGTCCGTTTTGCGCCCATGAAGACAGTCAGGTAAAGGACAGCCGCCCCAGCGATGACGGCGCCGCCATCCGCCGCCGCCGGCAATGTTCGGGGTGCGGCGCGCGCTTCACCACGTTCGAACGCATCCAGCTGCGCGACCTGACCGTGGTCAAGTCCGGCGACCGCCGCCAGGCGTTCGACCGCGACAAGCTGCTCCGTTCGGTCGCCACCGCCTGCCGCAAACGGCCAATCACCCCGGCGCAGGTCGAACGGCTCGTGTCCGGCATCCAGCGCCAGCTGGAAACCACCGGCGACAGCGAAGTCCCCTCGGGCCGGATCGGCGAGCTGGTGATGGAAGGGCTGCAGGGCCTAGACCCCGTCGCGTACATCCGCTTCGCCAGCGTCTACAAGGACTTCCGCGAGGCGAAGGATTTCGAGCAGTTCGCGGGAACGGTGGGGGATGCGGCGAAGGGGTGATACCCTGCCCACCCCACCCACTCCGTTTGGTTCGAGCAGCTTCGAGCCTGTCGAGAAGCGTCTGTCGAGAACCCCGTCGCTTGGCGCCCCCCCTTCCCCCCGCCCGGTTCGAGCAGTATCGAGCTTGTCGAGATACGACCGTCGAGAACCCGGTCGCCGCGAACCCAAGGCCCGCCATGTTCTACGTCTACATCCTGAAATGCTCGGACGGCACCTACTATACCGGCCACACCGACGACCTCGACCGCCGCATCGCCGAGCACCAGTCGGGCGCGTTCGAAGGCTATACTCATGACCGCCGCCCGGTCGAACTGATGTGGCACGAAACCTTCCAGACCCGCACCGATGCGCTGGAGCGCGAGGCACAGGTCAAGGACTGGTCGCGCAAGAAGAAGGAAGGCCTGTTCCGCGGGGACTGGTCGACGATCTCTACGGCGGCGAGTTCTCGACAACCGCATCTCGACAGGCTCGATGCTGCTCGAACCGAACGGGAGGGGGATGACGGCAGGGCCAAGCCCCCCGTCATCGTCCTAGTCCGCCCGCAACTCGGCCAGAATATCGGCAAGGCCGCGCGCGCCATGCTGAACTTCGGGCTGGTCGAAATGCGCCTCGTTGCCCCGCGCGACGGCTGGCCCAACCCCGAAGCGGGTCCGGCAGCCAGCGGTGCGGATCAGGTGCTGCGCGACGCCACCGTCTATGACACCGTTGCCGACGCGGTCGCCGACTGCGCGCACGTCTATGCGACGACGGTGCGCAAGCGTGGCATCACCAAGCCGGTAGTCACGCCGGAGGCCGCCGCGCAGGCGATCCGCCGCGAACCCGGCCGCTCGGCGATCCTGTTCGGGCCGGAGCGCTCGGGGCTGGAGACTGACGACGTCGCGCTCGCCCGCACTATCCTGACCGTGCCGATCAACCCCGAATTCGGTTCGCTGAACCTGGCCCAGGCGGTGATCCTCGTCGCCTATGAATGGTCGAAGGGCGAGGGACTGGCCAGCCCGCCGACCGTCGACCTGGGTGTCCCCGCCCCGCATGAGGAGCTGGAGGGGATGATCGGCCAGCTGGACGACATGCTGGAGGCGGCACGCTTCTTCTACCCCCCCGAACGCGCCGCCACCTCGCGCCGGACGTTGCGCACGCTGCTGACCAAGGCCGGGTGGACGTCGCAGGAGGTGCGGACGATGCGCGGCGTGCTGTCGGCGCTGGATGGGGCGAAACGGCGGCGGTAGGCTCTCCGCCAATCCTTATCCCCACCCAGCCCTACCCCCATCCCGTTTGCTTCGAGCGCAGGTTCGAGCTTGTCGAGAACCGAAATCGAGAAGGGGTTGCCCCAAACAGGCTGTTCTCGACGGACGCTTCTCGACAAGCTCGAAGCTGCTCGAACCAAACGGGTTGGGAGGGATAGCGGGGACCTCTACCCCCGCGTCGCGTCGAACCGCGCCAGTTCATAGCCGATCGACGCCTCGACCAGCTGCTCCCACAGCGCCGCGACCACGTCCTCCGGCACGCCCATCGCGACCGCCGCCGCCCGCGCATTGTCGATCACCTGGCGTTTGCGGCCCTCGTCGCGCACCGCCTCCCGCCCCGGCTTGATCCGCGCCGCGGCGTCCATATACGCAAAGCGCCGCGCCAGCAGCGCGACCAGCTCGCGGTCGAGGGCATCCACCCCTGCGCGAACGTCGGTCATGGTGGTACAGTCGGGGCCGGGCAGGATCGTCATGGCTGCGCGTTGTAGCAATCGTGCCACCGCTGTCGATCCTTCCCTCCTTCAAATATCTGCGTTAGGCTTGCCCCCTGTGAAACAGTAACGGAGTGCCGGTCGATGTCGCTACTTCTCCTGCTGATCTCGGCCACGCTCCAGGCGCCGGTCCCCACGCCCTCGCCGGGCAAGCCGACGTCGGAACGTGAATGCCGCCGGGTTCCGAACCCGACCGGGTCACGACTGGGGCCGAAGCGCGAATGTCGCACGCCGGCCGAATGGGCCGCGATCGACAAGGCAGGCGAGCAGGATGTCGATGCCATGCGCCGGCGGACAGCGCGTCAGACCTATTGACGTCAGCTTGACTCATTGCGCCCACCCGGCTAACCGCGCCGCTTCGCAATTCGGCCCCGCATTCCCGGTGAAGCGGTGGCCCCGACCTTCGGGCCGGAGGCGAAGACCGGGAGCCGCGATCGTCCCCGGACGGTCAAACGTCATACCAGATTGCATTGGATTTACGATGTCGAAGCGCTCCAGCGCCAAGTACAAGCTCGATCGCCGCCTTGGCGAGAATATCTGGGGTCGCCCCAAGAGCCCGGTGAACAAGCGTGAATACGGCCCCGGCCAGCACGGTCAGCGTCGCAAGGGCAAGATGTCGGACTTCGGTCTGCAGCTGCGCGCCAAGCAGAAGCTGAAGGGCTATTATGGCGACGTGACCGAGAAGCAGTTCAAGGCCTGCT
>CAJYRU010000109.1 GCA_913777295.1 uncultured Sphingomonas sp.
CCCCGCTCCGCCTCGCGCGTGTCGATGCGGAACGCGTCCTTCTGGTACCGCTTGGCAAGCGCCACGATCGGCTTGGCGAGCGTTGCCGAGAACAGCAGCGTGCGGCGCTCGGCCGGGGTGCCGTCGAGGATCCCTTCGAGATCCTCGCGGAAGCCCATGTCGAGCATCTCGTCAGCTTCGTCGAGGATCGCGACCTTCAGCCCCGACAGGTCGAGCGCACCGCGTTCCAGATGGTCGCGCAGACGCCCCGGCGTGCCAACGACGATATGCGCGCCGTGGCTGAGGTTGCGGCGTTCGCGCGCGGCATCCATCCCGCCGACGCACGACACGATGCGGGCGCCGGTCGGGCCGTAGAGCCACAGCAGCTCGCGCGCGACCTGCAGCGCCAGCTCGCGGGTCGGCGCGATGGCAAGCGCCAGCGGCGTGCCGGCACGCGGCATCTTGTCGTCGGCATCCAGCAGGTCGCGCGCCATGGCGAGGCCGAAGGCGACGGTCTTGCCCGAACCGGTCTGCGCGGACACCAACAGGTCGCGTCCTTCGGCGTCGGGCGTCAGGACGGCCGCCTGGACGGCGGTCGGGGCTTCATAACCACGCGCGGAGAGCGCCGCGGCGAGCGGTTCGGGTAACGTCGAAAAAGGCATGGGTGCCAAATGGCCCCAAATTGCGGCCACGGCAAGGCCGGGCGTATCGTTTACCATGCAACCTATACGGGAATTTGGCAAAAGATTTTCGTTTGTCGCTTTCCGTACCCCGATATTGCCGCTCGCCCGCCCCTTTCCCACATACCCATCGAAAGGAATCGCGCCATGTCGATCGATCGCCGTCGCCTGCTCGAATTTACCGGAATGTCGGCGCTGGCCGCGCTGATCGGCTGCGCGCCCGAGGCCAGCGAGGCTGCGCCGACCTTTCCGGTCAAGCTGAGCGATGCCCAGTGGAAGGCGCGCCTTACCCCCGCACAATATAATGTGCTGCGTCAGGAAGGCACCGAGCGCCCGTACAGCAGCCCGCTGAACGACGAGAAGCGCAAGGGCGTCTTCGCCTGTGCCGGGTGCAACCAGCCCCTGTTCCTGTCGTCGACCAAGTTCGAAAGCGGCACCGGCTGGCCCAGCTTCTATGCCCCGCGCGCAGGCGCCGTCACCACCCGCAGCGACCGGTCGCTGATGATGACCCGGACGGAAGTGGTGTGCAGCCGTTGCGGCGGACATCTGGGCCATGTGTTCGACGACGGCCCGCCCCCGACCGGCAAGCGCTATTGCATGAACGGCGTCGCGATGACCTTTCGCCCCGCCTGAACGACGATCCGCCCGAACGGCAAAAGCCCGCAGCTCCGTGAGCAGCGGGCCTTTTTGACACGTGTGGGGAAAATGGATCAGTCGTTGAGCGCGACGACCATGCGGGCCTGTACCGGCTGGCCGCTGGCACCGCCCGGCGCCGGGGCGGGCGGATCGGTCTTCACGATGACCATCGGTGCGTCGATCGCGCTGCCATGGGGGGCGTGGTTGGCATAGATGAAACCGTTGGCGGGATAGGCCGAGGTGCCGAGGCCACCGAGAGGACCATACCACACCTTCACTTCGCTCCAGTCGCCGGCGGCCGACACGTCGATCGCACGGACATCGCGCTCGATCCCGCCGCGGCGCGACCAGTTGGCGTGGGTCAGCAGCACTTCGCGGTCGCTCACGACCTTCGACACCATGGCGACATGGCCGAGGCGCATCTTCGAGGTGGCGGCGAAGGAGAGGACCGCGCCTTCCTTCGGAGCATGGCCGCGCTCATACTTGCCGGCGGCCTGGCCCCACCACGTATGGGCGTTGCCGAAGATTTCGACGCCCGAAATCTCGCGGGCATAGGGGGCGCATTGCCAGAACCGGGCCTGTGCCGGAGCCACCATCGCCAGAGCGCACGAAACCACCAGCGCGAAACGCGCTGCCACAGCACCAAACTTCATCTGACCCCCACGGCCCCACGAATGTCGTGAGCGGCATGAAGCAGGGTTTGCCGGCCGCGGAAACCCCACTGCCGGCCAAATGGGAACCAATTCCGACGAAGCGTGTTTGCGCGGCGATGACCGGCGGATGAACCGAGTGCCGCTGTTCGTTTCGCTCTCCCCGCACCCCCATTCCGGCGCAACGCCGGATGCGACGAACCGCGTTACACGGATGTTGCAATGCAACACCGAACCTGTTCGGATATGTCGTCGATCGGGATTGCCGCGTTTCGTTCAGCAAGCCGTTAACCAATATGCGGCAATATCCGGTTGGTTGTAATCCTGGGCGGGGAGTTCACAGATGGCGATTGCACGCAGGCCGGCCGAAGGCGCGATGACGCTGGCGGAGATGAAGGAATTCGCGACCTTTTCGTCGGCGACGCAGCGTTACATCCGCCGCTCGCTCGACATCGGGCTGGATCGCGACGACGCGATGCGCCGCTGGTCGCGTGACGTCGTGGAGGCCGCCAGCATCCGTGCGCAGGCCCGCATCTACGACCGGCTCCCCGACATTCGCGCGTGCATTCCGGAAGACAGCGGACTGGACGCGATCGAACCGTTCATGACGCCGCTGCTGACGGTGACCGCCTTCGATCTGGGTCAGGGACGCCTGACGACCTTCGGCGCCTATCGTTTCCTGTACGAACGGCTGGTCGGGCCGGAAGCGCGGCCGTGGCTGCCTGCCGCCTTCTGCGCCTCGGCGGCACTGCCGCACCTGCATCCCGAACTGCGGCGCAAGCTGCTGCAATCGCTGAGCGAAGCGGCAGCGACCGCGTCCGGCTGGTCGATGCGGCAACCGGCCTTCTATCCGGCCTGGGTCGAAAAGGTCGACGCCGCCGCGCCGATGCACTGACGATCGAGCGGTATCGGCCCGCTCCCCCATTTCGGGGAAGCGGGCCGATACCGCCTGACTGATAGCGTCAGCGACAGGCCCCGCCGAACCCGCGCTTCGCCTGGTCGAAGTGAAAATGGTCGCGATGCGCGGCGTTGTAGTCGGGCGACAGCACCGTGGAGAACACGCCGCACGCCCCATCGCGAACCTCGCGCAGGAACGCCGCCTTGGCCGCATCGTCGCGCCCCCGCCCTGCCGTCCAGTCGCCGACGACGCTGACCTGTCGTCCATCGCGCAGCACGAACCCCGCGATGTCGATCGCGTTGGCGGTGGCATGTTCGCTGAACGCGCCGGTGTCGCGGCCAAAGAGCCGGCGGCAATTATAGCTGCCGAAATTCCGGATGCTGCGGACCGGTTCGCCGAAATGCTTCTGCGCGGCGGGTTGGACGACCTGCCATTCCCACAGCGCCATCGCGGTCGCGACGCGGCACGACACGCCTACCTCCGGCGCGATCGCGATCGTACGCGATCCACCGCTGCGCAACCGCACCGCATCGTCATAGCCGCACTGCCCCGCCCCATCGCGCGGCGGCAGCGCGGTGTAGCGCACCCCCGCCGCATCCAGCAGCGTCCGACATCCGGCGAAATCTCCTGCCAGATCGCCGATCTTGCTCCGCGTGAACATGCCGACCGGCTGCGACAGGTCGAGCGACGTCCACGGCACATCCTGCGGTCGGCTGCGGGTAAAGGCGAAGAGCGCAAAGCCGATCGCGGCGAGGATCGCCAGCCAGACGAGCGTGCGGATACCGACCGACAGCGCCCTCACCCGCGCACCGCGCGATCGGTCGGCTCCGCGACGACCGGATAGCCTAGATCGTCGGGAATGCAGACGAACCGCCCTTCACCCCGCTCCTCGATCCACGGGGTGATCGTCCGCACCGGCCAGCGTCGCGCGTCCGTCAGGACGCCGTCGCTGTCGTCATGCTGCGCCAACCGTTCCAGCACGCGTCGGGTCGGGAACAGCAACCGTGCCTCGCCCCGCTCCGCGGCCGCCAGTGCATCGCCAGCGGCGATCCACAGCGTGCGGACATTCTCCGTCGCATCGACCTGCGCGGGCGGTGCATCGCCCGGCAGGCGCGCGACATAGAACCACGTGTCGAACACGCGCGCCGGCATATGGTCCGGACGCCAGCGGGCATAGGGGACCAGCGCCGACGGATCGACCGGCGCCAGCGCACCGATCGGCGCGCCCGTCGACAGCGTCGCGCGCATCGCAGCCACATCGCCTGCGATACCGATCGCGATGCCCGCTTCCTCGATCGTCTCGCGGATCGCGGCCAGGCGCGGCGCCAGATCGCCATCGCCCATCCTCAGCGCCAATGCTTCGTCACCGGGGTCGATCCGCCCGCCGGGAAAGACCAGCGCCCCCCCGGCAAAGGCCATCGCCGCCGATCGCTCGACCATCAATATCTCCGGCGGCCCCTCCGCCCGATCGCGCAGCAGGATCAACGTCGCAGCGGGAATGGCCTGGATCATGGCGAAGAGTTGGGAAGCGCCCCCGGCATTGTGAAGGCGTCCGGCGTACGGACGAGGCGCCAGCCATCAGGCAGGAAGTCGGTCGACATATAATAATAGAAGACGCAGGTCCCATCCGGGCGGTAGCTCGCGCCCTTCAGCAACCCGATGGCCGTAGTGCCGATGAACACCGGCCCGCCGCTGTCGCCGCCCTTGCACCCCGGCCCGGCCACCGCGACCCAAGTCGGCAGACACGGTCCGCCGCACAGATCGCCCGATGGCGCGAAATCGACCATCTCGACCTCGGCACAGCTATAGCCGCTATGTTCGCCCCGGTGGCACACGATGTCACCGACCCGCGTAGCGGCCCGGCTGCGCTGCCCCTCCACCGGCCGCGACACGGTCCGCGCGGCGTCGGAGAAGAAGCGCGGCTGCACCGCCTCCGGGCTGGCATTGACCTGCACATCCTGAAATCCCCAGCCCCATTGCCCGATGAAGGTTAGCGGCGTGCGCGTCCCGTCCTTGGCGACATGCTCCAGCGTGTCGGGGCAATGGGCAGCGGTGACGACCCCGGTGCGCGTGCCATCGGTGACGACGAAGCCGGTCGTGCAATAGAATCGCCGCCCGCTGACAGGATCCGGACCGATCAGCCGCGATCCACCGACGACCTCCCCCGACAGGTCCAGTTCGGGGCGCCCGCTGGTGGCGATTCGCACCGGTACGCCGGTCAGCGCCTCGATCCGCCGTTTGACGGCGGCGACATCACCCGCTGCATCGCTCGCACCGATCAGGATCAGCAATTCACCTCGCCGGGCATCGATTCCCATCGCCGGCGGGCGCTCCACCATCGCCCGGATCGCGGCCTGATGCCGGGCAATCGCATCCAGCAATTGCGCACGGGTGGCGGTCGCGCCGGTCCGGAAGCGGATCGGAATCGCCAGCCCGTCGATAGCGACCTGTCCGTCGGGAACCGGGCGCGTACCGGTCAGCAGCACGGTGACCGCGCCATCCCGTTCGATCGTGGTGCCCGCCAGCCGGTCGCGATATTCGCCCTCGACCCACTCGGTCACCGCGATGCTCGCCGCCTGTTTGCGCAGCAGCGTCAGTGCCTCGGCAGGCTCGATGCCGCGCAGCCGGGCGACCTCCGCGGCATCCTGCGCCAGCGCCGTGTCGGCTGAAACGACGACGGCGGCGTCCTGCGCGGCGGCGGGTTGCCCCACCGCCAGCGCAAGCGCCGCCGCCCAGAGGTGCAGCACCGACCGGATCAATCGAGTCGGCGTGCCAGTTCCTTGTTGAGCGCCAGCGCCGCCAGCGTGCCGACCGCGCCCGACAGCAGGTACAGGCCCGATGCCATCAGGCCGATCTTGTCGGCCAGCGCCAGCGCGACGAACGGCGCGAAGCCGGCACCGAACAGCCACGCCAGATCCGATGTCAGCGCCGCGCCGGTATAGCGCGAATCCTTGGCGAAGTTCGACGCTACCGTGCCCGACGACTGACCGAACGACAGGCCCAGCAGGATGAAGCCGGTAATCATGAACGCGATCTCGCCCGCATCACCACCGTTGAGCAGCAGCGGTGCCAGCCCGGAGAACATCGCGATCGCGACGGCGCCCATACCCAGCAGCGTGCGGCGACCGACATGATCGGCCAGAACGCCCGAAATGACGATCGCAAACACGAAGAAGATCGCGCAGGCGGTCTCGATCCACAGGAACCGCTCGATCGGCTGTTCGGTCTTCAGCAGGATCCACGACAGCGGGAACACGGTGACCATGTGGAACAGCGCGAAGCTGGCCAGCGGCACCAGCGCGCCGATCACGATCGTCTTCCATTCGCGCTTGGCGGTCGGTAGCACCGGCGACGCCTTCAGCTCGCGATTCTCGAACAGCGCGGTATATTCGGGCGTCACGACGATGCGCAGGCGCGCGAACAGCGCGACGACGTTCAGCGCGAACGCGACGAAGAACGGATAGCGCCAGCCCCAGCTGATGAAATCCTCGGCGCTCATATAGGCGGTGAAGAAGGCGAACAGCGCGCTGGCCACCATCAGGCCGAGCGGTGCGCCCAGCTGCGGGATCATCGCATACCAGCCACGCCGGTCCTGCGGCACGTTCAGCGCCAGCAGCGAGGCAAGGCCGTCCCACGCGCCGCCCAGCGCGATCCCCTGCAGGATGCGAAGGCCCGCCAGCAGGATCGCCGACCAGGCACCGACCTGCGCATATCCGGGCAGGAAGCCCATCGCCACCGTCGCCGTGCCGAGCAGGAACAGCGCGATGGTCAGCTTCGTGCCCCGCCCATGGCGACGGTCGATCCACATGAACAGCAGCGTCCCCAGCGGCCGGGCAAAGAACGCCAGCGGAAACAGCGCGAAGGAATAGAGCGTGCCGGTCAGCCGGTCGACATAGGGGAACATCAGCTGCGGGAACACGATCACCGATGCGATCGCGTACACGAAGAAGTCGAAGAATTCCGACGTGCGTCCGATGATGACGCCGATGGCGATCTCCTCGGACTGGACGTTCACCTCGCCCGAGGAGTTGACGGCGCGGGCATCGCCCTCAAGCTCGCCGGAATGAACGAAGGCCTCGGCCA
>CAJYRU010000110.1 GCA_913777295.1 uncultured Sphingomonas sp.
TATCTCGCCTATGCGGCGCTGATGATGGCGGGTCTGGACGGCATCCAGAACAAGATCCATCCGGGCGAGGCGATGGACAAGAACCTGTACGACCTGCCGCCGGCAGAGCTCGCACAGGTCCCGACCGTCTGCGGTAGCTTGCGCGAAGCACTCGACAGCCTCGAAGCCGATCACGACTATCTGCTGAAGGGCGACGTGTTCTCGAAGGACCAGATCGAGGCCTATGTCGAGATCAAGCGCGGCGAAGTGGCGCGGTGGGAAATGACCCCCAGCCCGGTCGAGTATGATATGTACTACAGCGCGTAAGGCGCGGCGACGACCGCGCCGGTGCGTCCAGCGGACGCATCCGCGCTGTCGGCCGGCCTCGCCAACCGGCGAGGACCGACGACGTGGCTTCGCCACGTCGCGCTGGGACAAGAAAAAGGCGTCGGGCGCGTATCCCGACGCCTTTTTCTATGCGGTGCGCGCCGTTGCCTCGCTAGCCACGAACGTCATGCCAGCGCAGGCTGGCATCTCCCGGCACGAGCGCACCATGCCATCTGCGGGAGACCCCAGCCTACGCTGGGGTGACGTGCCTATTGTGACCGCGACTGAAGCGATCCGCCTTCCCCACGCCCGCCGCCACACAAACGTCACATGCGCGTGGTGAAGCCTCCCCGACCATCCGCTACAGGAACCGCCCATCCATGACCGTCATCCTCGACCGCCGCACGCTGCTCGGCGGGTTCGCCATCGGCGCCGCCAGCCTGACCGTCGCACCGGCCGAGGCACGCGGCACGAAAAGCTGCACCTTCGCGGTGCTGGGCGACTGGGGCCGGGACACGCCCGAACAGCATAATGTCGCCGCGGCGATGGGCCGGGCGGCGGCGGAGGCGGGCAGCGATTTCGTGCTGGCGATCGGCGACAATTTCTACAGCGACGGGGTGACGTCCACTGACGACCCGCTGTGGCAGTCGGTGTTCGAGGGGGTCTATACCCACCCCGCGTTGCAGGTGCCGTGGTATGCGTTGCTCGGCAATCACGACTATCGCGGCAATCCGCAGGCGCAGCTGGACTATAGCGCGCGCAGCAAGCGCTGGCGGATGCCGGCGCGCTATTATCAGGTCGCCGATGCGTCGCTGGCGCGGGCGGATACCGAGCTGTTCGCGATCGACACCTCGCCGTTCGTCGAGCGCTATCGTGAGAATGACGGCCCGATCGGCAGCAACACCCGGTCGCAGGACGTACCGACCCAACTGGCGTGGCTCGACCATGCGCTGTCGCAGTCGCGTGCCAAGTGGAAGCTGGTAACCGGCCACCATCCGATCCGGTCGGGCGGCAGCGGCCATGGCGACCAGCCGGAGATCATCGCGCAGGTGCTGCCGATCCTGAACCGGCATGGCGTGCAGGCTTATATCGCCGGCCACGATCACGACCTGCAGCATATCCGCCGCGACGGGATCGACATGATCCAGTGCGGCGGCGGGATGGAGGCGCGCCCGGTGCAGCCGGTCGAGGGCACCCGCTTCTGCCGCGCCGCCGCCGGCTTCGGCATGGTCCGGGTCGCAGGCGACCTGCTGTCGTTCGACCTGCGCGACGAACGCGGGGCCAGCCTCTACAACGCCTCGGTGCCGGTCCGCGTCACGGCATGACCGGCGGGATATAGGGCAGCGTAAAGGCCAGCGCCCAGAGCAGGAACAGCACCAGCGGCAGGTGGACGATCAGCTGGAGAAAGCTGAACCCGACGATTTCGCGCGCCTTCAGCCCGAGGATACCAAGCAGCGGCAGCATCCAGAACGGGTTGATGAGGTTCGGCAGTGCTTCGGACGCATTGTAGATCTGCACCGTCCAGCCGAGATGGACGTGCAGGTCGTTCGCCGCCTGCATGACATATGGTGCCTCCAGCAGCCACTTGCCGCCGCCCGAGGGGATGAAGAAGCCGAGGATCGCCGAATAGACGCCCATGGTCAGCGGGAACGTCTCGGTGGTGTTGAGTGAGACGAAGGCGTGGGCGATGACGTCGGACAGGGTCGACCCATCGGCGCTCCTGGCGGTGGTCATCATCGCGGCGATCGCGGCGTAGAACGGGTATTGGATCAGGATGCCGGCAGTCGCCGGGACCGACCGGGCGAGCGCGTTCAGGAAGCGTTTCGGCCGCCAGTGCAGCACCATCCCAGCCATCAGGAACAGGAAGTTGTAGGTATTGAGGTTGGAGATGGCGACCATCCACGGTTGCCGCGCAAATTCCTGCACCAGCCAGCCTGCCGCCAGCAGCCCGATCAGGACGGTGAGCAGCGGCACATGTTCCAGCCACTCGCCGGGCTGGGTACGGGGCGGCAGGGCGTCATCCTCGCGCGCCGGATCGATCCCCATGTCCTGCGCGGTCACCGCCGTCTCTCGACCGGGGGCGGAGGCGATAGCGATCACCGTCGAGACGACGATCAGGATCGCGGCGATCAGTATCGATTGCCACAGGAAGATCGTCTGGCTGAACGGGATGACGCCGGTGATCGGCAACAGGCCCGGCGGCAGGCTGGCCGGGTTCGCCTGTAGCTGCGCCGAGGACGAGGATAACCCCATCGCCCAGGTCGCGCCGAGGCCAAGATACGCCGCCGCCCCGCCCGCGCGATAATCCATGCGAAGTTCGGTGCGACGGGCCAACGCACGGGTCAGCAGGCCGCCGAAGATCAGGCTCAATCCCCAGCTGAGCAGCGAGGACAACATGGTTGCGATAGCGATCAGGCCGATCGCGCCGCGCCCGCTCCGGGGGATCAGCGCCAGCCGGTCGATCAACCACTGCATCGGGGCAGACGTCGCGACGACATAGCCGCCGATGGTCACGAACGCCATCTGCATGGTGAAGGGGATCAGCGTCCAGAAACCGTCGCCGAAGCTCTTCGTCACCGCCGCGACGGGTGCGCCATTGGCCAGCACCGCTGCCGCGACGACCACGACCGCCAGCGCCACGAAGACGAACGCGTCGGGAAACCAGCGTTCCGCCCAGTCGGTAAAGCGCAGCGCGATTCGGGCAAGGCGGCCATCGGCGGCGGGGGCGGCAGCGGGCATGGGCGTCTCCGGACAGCAGGGGCGTCAGTAATCGCGTGAGATACGGACGTTGGTACTCTGCCGGCCGATGGTCGAAATCGACGCGAGCAGCGACAGCCAGCGGGTCACCTGAAACTCGATCCGGGTCGCGCTATAGCCCTGTCCGTCGGTCACGATCTCGGCATAGAAACGTCGCGTCAGATATTTGCCGGCGGCGACCGACGTGCCCTGCCCTGTATGCGGATCGGCGGGCAGGATGCGCAAACGGTCCAGCCCGGCGGCACGGCGCACCGCGTTGATCGGGTTCAGCCCGCCCTCGCCATTCTGCAGCGCGGCGACGGCGGCGGCCAGCTGCAACGCCTCCGGCGCGGACAGGTTGGTGATCGAGGTACCGAACAGCAGGCGCGACAGGAGTTCGTCTTCGGGCAGGGCCGGCACGCTCTGGAAACTGATCTCCGGCCGGGTCGCGGTGCCGGCAACGCGGATCGTCGCGTTCAACCCCTGCGTATCGGCATTGGCGACGATGTCGAGCGCCGGGTCGGCCGGGCGTTCGCCATTGAAGCGCAGCGCGCCGCGATCGACGCGGAATTCGCGCCCGGCAAATTCATAATCACCACGGATCAGGTCGGCGCGGCCATTGATGATCGGGTTGGTCGGCTCACCCGTGATCGCCAGATCGGCGGACCATTCGCTGGTGAGGCCAAGGCCGGTAACGATCAGGCCGCCGGGCGCGCGTGCCTTCAGGTCGAGTTTCCAAGGGACCACTGCCGCGCTTGCCTCGTCATCACCATCGGGACGGTTGATCTCGCGAATGTTGAGGCGCGGAATCGGCGCGGTGGCGGTGGCGCGGCCCAGCCGATAGCGGCTGCCGTCCATCCGCACTTCACCCGAAATCGTGCCGCCCGCCCCATCGCTGCGAACGCGGATCGGGCCGGTGACCGTCGCGCCGATCGAATCGGTGTTGATGAGGCGGGCGCGGTCGGCGTTCAGCGACAGGTCGATGCCGAAACCACGCACGGCAGCGAATTCGAACGCACCGGTGCCGGTGACACGGCCCTGCCGGCCGTCATTGGCCGCGAACCGATCGATCACCAGCTGCGACCCGTCGAACCGGCCCTGCGCCTCTACGCCGGTCAGCACCGTGCCGGTGATCGCGCTTTCGATCCGTGCGCCGGTCGAGCGGACGACGCCGCGAATACGGGGATCCGCCAGACGGCCCGTCACGTCCGCACCGACCGATACCGGGCCGGACAGGTCGAACAACTCGATCCCGGTCAGCCGCCACAGCGTATCGGCCGGACCGCCGTAGCGCAGCTGCGCGAACAGCGGAGCGTTGCTCAGCCGGGTGGCGAGATCGCCCTGGCCCAGCGGGGCGAGCCGCGCCTGCGCCCGCCCGATGGTCTTGCCCCCGCTTGCCATCACCGCACGGATGCCGGCGCGGTTCGCGTCCAGCACCGCCGCCACGCCAAGATCGATCGGGGTCGAGGACACGACCAGCCCGGACCGGCTGAGACCGCGAATGGTCAGGTCGACCCGCCCGCTGGGCGTATTTCCCCGCGTGGCGTAGGCGATCCTGCCCGACGCGCTGCCACTCAGCCCCAGTCCGGGATAGCCGATGTCGAGGACGGCAAGCGGCATCCGCGTCACGTCGAGCGCCAGTTCGGTGGTGTCCGCCCCCACCGCGCCGCCGACCGTCGCAGTGCCGCCGGCGAAGCTGAGCTGCGTCGGCGCCAGCCGCCAGCCATCACCCTCGCGCCGAAGAACCGCCGGTGTTTCGAGCTTCAGGGGGCGGCGGTCCAGCGTACCCTCGGCGCTGATGCGATATTCGTCGGCAGTGACTTGCGTCACGCTCTGGATCGAAAAGGCGCGGCCGCGCGATCCGGCGATCGCGGCCCGCACTTCGCCGACCCCGTCGACCAGCTTCGCATTGCCCGCCAGCCGCGCGATCGACAGCTTGCCCCGGCGGAAGCCCTGCGCGGTCATCGTCGCGTCGAGCGTCGTGCCGCCGTCCGCCAACACGATCCCGGCCTCCAGCCGTGCGCGCCGTACCGATCCAACCGTTCCCAGCTGCGCCCGCGTCGCATCGAGCGCGATGTCGATCCGCTGGTCGCTGCCCTGCGGGGCGAAGTCGATCGTGCCGGCAATACCGCCGCCGTCGACGTTCAGCCGGCCGAGGAAACCGCCCTCGACAATGTCGATCCCGCCGGTCGCACGCGTCCCACTGACCTCCAGTTCGTCGACCGCGATGCGCGCCGTGCCGCCGCTCGGCAACAGAATGCGGCCATTGGCGGTGAACGGTCCCAGGCGCGATCCGCCCTTCGCGCGATAGGCGAAACCTTCCGCCGTCGGATCGAGATGCGCGACCACATCCGCCAGCCCCAGCGTGGCATTGGGCGAGGCGAAGCGCAGGTCGAGCATGGGCTTGGCGATATTGCCGTCCAGCACCAGCTGCACCGGCCCATAGGTCGCCTGTCGCCCGCTGCCTTCGAAATGGAAGGTGCCGTCGCGGCGGCGATAGCCGTTGCCGACCAGCGTCAGGCCGGGCGAAGTCAGTCGCAACCCGCGCAGGTACAGGATGCCGTCCCTGCCCCGCTCCAGGGCGGTTTCGATGCGCGGCAGCCCTTGTGTCAGTGACCGGAAGAAGCCGTTGTCGAGCCGGCGGACCTGCGCCATCCCGCGCCCGACGATCCGCGTGCCGCCGCCGGCAATGGGAACGGCGGTCAGCCGGGTCTGGACATCGACCAGCCCCAGGCCGGGGATCAGATAGCGTTGCAGCGCACCGCTGATCCCGACCTCATAACGGCCGGTAGCCAGGTCGAGCATCAGCATGATCCGGCCGTTGAGCTTGTCGGAACGGACGATCAGGTCGTTGCCGACCAGCGTCTTCGCATCGACCGCCAGCCGGCCCGTCACCGACAGGTTGCGCAGGATACCACCCGCGACGTCGCCCACGCCGGTGACGCGCGCCACCGCCAGCCGGATTGGCACGATCACCGGTGCCTTGGAGAAGCGCCCCTGTCCGGCGGCGACCACCTGTTCGAAGCCGGTCTGGTCGAATGCCAGCCGGGCCGCGCGCAGGCGATAGTCGAAGCGTGCGGTCGAGAATGCACCGTCGAGGATCGCGCGCAATTCGATGTCGCGCCCGGTCATGTTGGGGAACAGTGCCGCCGGGCGCAGCAGCCGCGCGCGGAGCCGCAGGTCGCGAAACGCGCTGGTGCCGAGATCGACGATCCCGTCCGCCTCCATCGCCAGCGCCGCGCTGCGCAGCGCCAGCACGCCGTCGATGCGGCGATCGGCGAAGGTCGCGCTGCCGGTCACGCGCACCTGCGGGGCGGTCAACCGCTGGAGCTTGCCGTTGAGCAGCACCGACGGTGCGAGCGTCCCGCCCAGCGTATAGCGCCCGGCGCGCACGCCCAGCGTCAGGTCGACGATCCGCGCGCGGCCGGCGTCCGCCACCATGCGCCCGTCCCACACGGACCAGCGTCCGTCCCCCGACAGCTCGACCGAGAGCGGACGGCGGATGCCGCTGGCCGTGGCTAGCAGACCATCGCCGACCCCCCGCGCGCGCAGGTCGACATCGAAACGGTCGCGATCCGGTTCGGCATCGATGCGCAGCCGCAACCGGTCGCTGGCGGCGACGTCGAGCGCGAGGTCGACCAGCGCGCGGCCCGACCGGATGTCCGCCTGTCCGGACAATTTGCCCGTGCGGGCCGTGCCGGTCACGCCCTTCGCCAGTTCCAGCCGCTCGACGCTCAGCCGGCCGACCCGGATGTCGAAGCTCGGCAGGATCGGCGTCTTGCGCCCGGTAGGCGTTGGTTGGGGCAGTTTGGCGAGGATCGCGCGCGGGATGGTCAGGCTGTTGATCGACAGCCGGTTCGACACGAATTCCCACGGACGCCAGTCGAGTTCGGCCAGCGGCGCACGCAGCACCAGCCCTTTCGCGTCATAGATGCGCACATCGATCAGCCGGGCGCGGGTGTAGATCGACCCGTCGATCCGCCCGATGCGATAACGCAACCCGTTGGCCGGCTTCATCGTCGCGATGCGATTGGCGATCAGCCGGTGGCCGGGACCGGTATCGATCACGACCAGCGCACCGGCGATCAGGACAATGATCGCGAGCACCAGCTGGGCCAGCCGCCGGCCCCAGCCGATGCGACGCTTCACCACCACCGGCGGCGGCGTTTCGGGGGCAGCGTCGCTCAAAACGCCTGCCCCAGCGAAACATAGACGGCGACGCGCGGATCGCCCTTTTGCGGGTTGATCGGCGTGCCGACATCGACGCGGATCGGCCCGAAATTGCTGTAATAGCGCACGCCGATCCCGGCGCCGTAGCGCATCCCCGAGAAGCGCGGCAGGGTGGACGTGTAGATGTTGCCGGCGTCGAGGAACGGCACGACGCCGAAATTGCCGAACGCCTTGACCCGTGCCTCCAGCGAGAATTCGGCCAAGCTGCGCCCGCCGATCGGATCATTGTTCGGATCGCGCGGGCCGATGTCCTGGAACCCGTAGCCGCGCACCGACGCACCGCCGCCGGCATAGAAGCGCCGCGACGGGGCCACCGCGTCGCGTGGCGCGCCGAGGATCGAGCCGATGCGCGTCCGCCCCGCCAACACCACCCGCGACGTAACCGGCCGGTACACGCTCGCATCGATCTGTGCGCGGGTATAGCCGAACAGGTCGCCGCGCAGGGACAGTTCGGGGCTGATCCGCCCGCCCGGCCGGAACCCCTTGGTCGGGTTCAGCAGGTCGTCGGAGCCGTCATAGTTCAGGCTGCTGGGCAATGCGCCGATGAAATAGGTGCGGCGGCGCGGTTCGCCGGTCGCGACGATCACGTCGCGTTCGTCGGTCGCGACCAGTTCGCCGCCCAGCGCCCAGGTCCATGTCTTCTGAAAGAAGATGTTGGTCTGCCGCTCCAGCCCCGCCGACAGCGACAGCGTGTTCGCTTCAAACGCGTTGCGCACCAAATGCGTCGCCGCCACCTGCGCGGTCAGCACCCGGTCACGGCCGTTGAAGTTGTTGCGCCGGAAGGTGACGGCGGCGACCTGTTCCAGCGTGCCGAGAACGCCGCGCAGCGTCAGCGCGCCTTCGGGCGGGAACAGGTTGCGATGGGTCCAGCTCGCCTCCACCCGCGCGCCTTCCCCGGTGCCATAGCCGATTTCGCCGGCGATGGTACGCGGCGGGGCAGGCTCCATCGCGAGGTCGAGATCGACCGTGCCGGGGACCTGCCCCTCGACCGGGGTCAGCCGCACCTGCGACACCAGGCTGGTCTGCACGATCGCGCGACGCAGATCGTCGACCAGCGCGGAATCATAGGTTTCGCCGGGTTTGAAGCGGGCGATGTCCTGCGCATGGGCGCCGTCGAAGATGCGGTTGGCGCGGGTGACGATCCGGCCGAAGCGCCGTTCGCCACCGGGCTGAACCTCCACCTCGATCGTGGCGGTGCGGGTGGCATGATCGACGGTGATCTGCGGATCACCGACCTTGGCAAAGGGAAATCCCTCCTGCCCGATCGTCGTGGACAGCTTGTCCTGCGCGGCAACCACGCTGTCGCCCTGTACCGGTGCGTCGGGCTTCAGGCCGAAGGCCGCGCGCAGCTCGCCCGCCTTTTCCCCGGCCGCGGCGATGCCCGGCGTACGGACCTGCGCGAAGCGATACTGCTGGCCCGGCTCCACCTCCAGATACACGATCAGCCGGTCGCCTTCGGGTCGGACGCTGGTCGTGATGCGGGCGTCGAAATAGCCTTCGTTGCGCAGCAGTTCGTCGAGCAGCCGGGCGTCCTCGCGTGCCCGACGATCGATCTGCGCGGCGTTCGACGGGTCGCCTTCGTTGGCGCGCAACGTCGACAGTTCGTTGAAACGCTGCCGGAACAGGTCGTTGTTGATGCTGTCGATGCCGGTGATGCGGTAATTGTAGCGAAATTCGCCGCCGGTCCGCTGCGGTCCGGTGGCCAGCGTCGGATCGGTCGGCGCGGTCGCCAGGTCGGGCCAGGCGACACCGATGTCGGGCAGGTCCGCCAACGGGGCGTTCGGATCGAGCGGGGCTTCCTGCGCGACCGGCGCCGTTTGCGCGACCGCCGTCGGGCCCGCAAAAGCGAGCCATCCGGCGCTCAACAGCACGGCTAGCCGGCAGCTCGACATCGCTGCCGTCCTAGGGTTTGTCCTCGATCGCAACAAGCACAAACCCGTCGCAAATATCAGTGAATCGTGCCCCAGGCGGCGGGTCGTTCCAGCAGCGTGACCAGCCGGGCGACCTGGCGCCAGCGGCAGAACTGGATGATGTTGTCGCGGTCGCGCGCCTGGCCGGCACGGGCGGCGGCTTCCTCCGCCGCGACCGGACCATATTCGGCCATCAGCGCATGTGCCTTTGCCAGCTCGGACGGGTCGGCGATGTACGGCGGCAGCATGGCAGGTTCGAGCATGGTGTCCTGTGGTTCATGGATCGTGCCGGATGCGAACCGACCGCCTTTCCTGCCGCCTTCGATCCTTAACGGTGCAAAGGCAATCCCGGATCGGCACGGACCTGCGTCCCGATGCGATACAGGCGGGACGCGCGTTGCGCGACGGTGGCGCGGCGCCGCCGACTATGGCAAGCGAGGGCGATGAACAGACCACCCCATACGCCGAAAGCCGGCGGAATGCCGATCGCGCTGGGCGTGATGGGCGGCGCAATTGTCGGCGCGGTGTTCGGCGAGGCGACGATGGGCCTGCTGATCGGCCTTGCGCTGGGCATCGCCATCGCGATCGTCATCTGGCGTAGGGACCGGCCCACCCCCTGACACGGCTATAGCGCACGCGACAGCCAGACGACGCGGCCGACAATGTCCGCGGTGCCGGCGATCGCGATCGGCGGATAAGCCGGATTGTCGCTGACCAGTTCGACGCCGCCGGGCACCCGCGCCAGCCGCTTGACCAGCAGCACCCCGTCATGGCGCACGACGTGGATCGCGCCCGACACCCCGCGCCGGTCGCCGCCATCGACCAGGATGGTATCGCCATCGGCCAGTGTCGGCAGCATCGAATCACCCGCCACCGCGATCACCGAAGCCTGGCCGGCACGCACCCGCAACTGGCGCAGCAGCGCGCCGTCGATCCGCATCGCGCCGTCGCCGCGATCGTCGTCCACCAGCCCACCCGGCCCGGCCGACGCCAGCGCATCGATACGCGGCACCGCGACCAGTTCGCGCTCGACCGGACCACCCAGCACGGCCTCCGCCACGCCCAGATAGCGCGCCAGCGTGACCCGATCCCCTTCCGACAGACGCCGGGGCGAACCGCGTTCGATATATTGCTGCATATAGGCCGGATTTCGCCCCAGCACGCGTGACAGTTCCGACAGGCTGGCCCCGCGTTCGCCGGCAAGGCGCGCGATCGCCGTGCGGACATCGTCCCTTTCCATCGTCGTTCCTCGCTTAGGAATTTTCCTAGACATGTTGGATTTGAAAGAACAGATCAAGAACATTCTTGAGTCGAGGGAGCGGACGGGAGGTTATGAATGCACACCATATTGCAGCGGATCAGCCGGCATCTGCAGGAAACGGGAATGCCCGAAACGCTGTTCGGGCGGCAGGCGGCGGGCGATCCGCGGCTGGTGGGCGACCTGCGCAACGGGCGGCAGCCGCGCCCGCCGCTGATCGCGCGAATCGAGGCTTATATCGACGGGCAGGAGCGACACCGGTGAGCCGGGGACCGGACGCCGCCACGCTGCTGGAACGGCGGTTGCGGATCGTGGCGGAGGCGGCAGGCGCAACGATCGCCATCGTCGAATCGGCATGGACCCCGTGGGCCAGCGCGACCTTCAACGGCGCGCGACATCGGCTGACCCTGCGGAGCGAAGACGCTAGGTTCGAATCATGGCTGGCGACCCTGCCCGACGCCGAGCTGCCGCTGCGCGGGCATCTGGTCGCGGACCTTGTGGTGACCGATAGCCCGGATCGATCGACCGCGACGATCGAGGTGCTGACGGTCGAGGAACGCTGATCCCCTATTCGCCCCCCGCCATCCGGCGCAGCGCCACAAGGGCGGAGGCGAGGCCCGGATTGCCCGCTTCCGCCGACACTACCGGCTCGGCGGGGCGATCGCCCCGCCGGCGCTGCAATCCGCGATCCAGACGGTCGATCAGTTCGGACAGGTCCGCCGTCGGCGGTGCCGGATCGGCCACCGGCTCCGGCGTGGGTGCGCGCTCGGCGACAGCTTCCTGCTCGGCAACCGGCGGACGGAACAGCGGGCGCACCGTGGGGGGCGGTGCCGCCGGCACCATCGGCAGCGCCTCCGGATCGAACATCGCCATCGGCGTGTCGAGATCGCGCGGGAGGGTGACTTCCGCGTCCCCCTGCACCACGGGATCGAGGAACGGCATCCCCAGGTCCCGCGCGGCACGCACCGGCGGGCGCGGCGGGGCATCGGGATGGGCGTCGGCGCGGCGGACGCTGGGCGGCGTCTCCTCATCCACCTCGTCCGCAAACGGCAACGCCGCCGGGCGATGACCGGACAGCAGGGTCAGCGCAATCCATAGCGGCACTGCTACGGCGAGTGCCGCGACCAGCATCAACGCCGCACGCGCGGTCCAGCCGAGTGGCGGCGCAGCGATCGGCAGCAGCGCGGGCAGGCCGGTGTCCGATACGACCGCCTCGATCCGCCAAGTCGGCACGACGGCGATCGCAATCGCCACGATCAGTCCGGACGCCACGGCGACCAGCGAGGACAGCGAGCGGTTCATGCGTCCACCATCGTGACATCGCCTACGACCCTGCCCGGCCGCTGGGCCGCGATCACGCGTTGGTAGAGCGGTTGGTAGCGCGCCACATTCGACGCCCAGTTGCGCTCCGCCTCGACAAAGGCACGGCCGCGATCGCGCATCGCGTCCCATCCCGACCGGTCGGCGAGCAGCGCCGCGACCCGCGACGCCAGCGCGGCGGGATCGTCCGGCGGG
>CAJYRU010000111.1 GCA_913777295.1 uncultured Sphingomonas sp.
CCTGATTGACGTTCAGGCTGATCGTTCCGCGCACGTAGATGATCTTGGGATCGGGATCGAGCGTACCCGCCGTCACCCCGCCGTCCGCCGCGATCGTCGCGGTGTTGCCATACAGCGCCTGGATCAGCTGGTTCCGGTTGGTGACCGTGTAGGTCTTTGCCGCCGTGGCGCCGTTTCCTCCGGTGGTGCCGCCCGAGGTCGAGGCCCAGCCGTCCGCACCCAACGAGCCTGCAGCGGTCGGCGTCGGGGTGGCGCTGGCCGCCGGTGCCGGCATAGCGCCGACCGTCGCCTCGTCGCCACCGCAACCGACCAGCGCCAGAATCGTCGCCGCGGTTAAAACCCGCGCACATCGGCTGTTCATATGTCGCAACCCTTTGTTGTCATGATGATGTTTGCAGCGAGGGTCATGTCGCGGGCGCCGCCTGTGGCGATCCGCCCATGCCGTGGGATCGCGCCCAGCGATCGAACAACTCGGGCCAGGCCGCGGCAGGCTTGCCCACCGCGCCGCGCAACCCGAAGCCATGCCCCCCGCGTTCGAACAGATGCGTTTCGACCGGCACGACCGCCGCCTTCAATGCGGCACGCATCGCCAGCGTGTTGTCCACGGGCACGACGTCATCATCCTCGGCATGCACCATGAAGCAGGATGGCGTCTCGTGCGTGACATGCAGCGCCGGCGTGTGCGCCTGCTCCGCTGCCGCCGACGCGTCCGGGCCGAGCAGCAAGGCGCGCGAACCCTTGTGCGCCAGCGGCGCGCTCATCGACTGGACGGCGTAGATCAGCGCGGCGAGATCGGGGCGCGCCGACCCTCGGTCGGCGGCATCGACGGGCGCGTAGCTGCGCCGCGCGTAGCGCGTCGCCAGATCGCCGCACACGTGGCCGCCGGCGGAAAAGCCCATCGCCGCGACGCGATCGGGCTGGACGCCATAATGATCGGCGCGTGCGCGGATCAGCCGGATCGCCCGCTGCGCATCGGATAGCGCGACGTCCGGCCCCGCCGCCCAGCCATCACCGGGCAGCCGATAGAACAGGACGAAGACGGTATAGCCACGCGCCGCCAGCCAGCGACCGATCTCATACCCCTCCTTGTCGACCACCACCCAGCGATAGCCGCCGCCCGGCATGACCAGCACCGCGCTGCCGTTCGGGGTCGACGGGCGGAAGACGGCCATGCGGGGCCGCACGACGCTGCGGATCGCGCGGTCGCGCAACGCGGCATCCCGACTGCGCTCCTCCACGGTTTCGGTCGGAAGGAGCGTTGGCATTCCGGGGGCGCCTGCGGGCCATAGCGCGATCGTCTCGGCAGGATCGCCTGCCCCCGTTCCACTGGCCGGCAGACGCGCCGCCGTCCCCGCCACGAGGGTGGCGATCAGCGCCTGTCGGCGATCGATGGCGGCCATGACGCTTCTGCCCCTGGAGGTTGAGAGGTTACATCTTGAACCGCGCGCCGATCAGCACGGTGCGACCGAAGTGATTGTATTCGTAGATGCGGTTCGCATCGAGATCGGTGTAACGGTCACGGTAGACATCGGTCAGGTTGGTGCCTTCCAGCGACACCTCGACATTGGGCGTGATCTTGTAGCGGACCGACGCATCGACGTTGACCGTGGAATTATAGCCTTCGAACACGTTGCCCGTGCCGCTGTTCGCATCGATATACGGCCCGCGATAGCTGACCGAGCCGCGCGCGCTGAACCGCGCATCCTCATAATAAAGCGTGCCGTTCCAGGCGCGCTTCGACAGGCCGAACAAGGTGGCGGTGCGGCGCGCCGCGACATTGGGCCCGAAGGTACAGGCCGCCGCCGGGTTGCTCGGGCGCACGCAGTCGTTCACCGTCGGCCCCGCCACGGTATAGGTCGCGGTCGAGTCGATCAGCGTCGTGTTGGCGATCACGCCGAAGTTCTTGAGGAAGCCGGGCAGGAAGCGCAGCGCGGCCTGGAACGACAGTTCGATGCCCTTCAGCGACGCACCCGTGCCATTGGTCACCGAGTTGATCGTCCAAACCTGCCCTTCCGGGTTCGCGCGCGCCGGGGAGCTCGGCGGGATGATCGAGGTCGGCAGACCCGTGGAGGCGAAGGTGCCGGTGGTGGTCTGCGACACGGGGAAGCTGTCGACCTGCTTCTTGAACACCGCCACCGAGAACAGCGATTGCGGCGCGAAATACCATTCCGCGGCCAGATCGTAGGAGGTGGCGCGGAACGGATTCAGGTTCGGGTTGCCGAAGGTGATGCGATAGTTGAACCCGTCGATCGACCCGCCCGGCGTCAGGTTGCCGAGCGTGGGTCGCGTGATGACCTTCGAGATCGCACCGCGCAGGATGATCGACTCGGTCGGGAACAGCGCGACGTTGAGCGCCGGCAGCCAGTCGTCATAGTTGCGGTTGACGGTGACGGGGGTGCCGCTGCTCAGCCCGGTGGACGTCTGGTCGGTATGGACGTAGCGGACGCCGGCGTTCGCGGCATAACGCAGACCCAACAGGTCACCCTTGACGTCGAACTCCCAATAGCCGCCCTTCACCGCCTCGATCACGCTGCGGATATTGCCTGCATCCGGGGTCAGCGCACGATTGTACAGGCCCGTATAGGCGGCGGACGCGCCCAGGTTCGGGATCAGCCAGGTCGTCGTGGTGCCCGCCGGCTGCCCCGCATCGCCCAGTGTGAAGCTTTCCGACAGGCCGGTCGCCGGGAAGCCATAGACCGCGCCGGCGCCGAACTGGTTGGAAGCCGAACAGGTGATCGTACCCAGCACCGCATCCTTGCCCGCCGACGGACAAACCACCGCGTCGCGGGTGAAGCCCTTCGTATCGAAGGAGAAGCGGCGATAGACCGCGCCCGCCTTGATCTGGAAGCCCTCGGTGACGTCCCATTCGGTGCGCAGTTGCGCATTGCGGAACTTGTTCACCGTGTCCGACGGACGATCGCGGATCTCGGCAAGCTGGAACAGCGACGGATCGGTCATCGACGTGCCGAAGCTCAGCACCGGGCTGCGTGCATTGCTGTAGTCGTAGCGGTAGTTCTGCGCCGAGCGGTTGTCGAAGACGAAGGTCGTCTCCAGCGGGATCGTCGCATCCGACTGCGAGATGCCGCCCATCGCCGTGAAGCGGAACCGGTCGGTGACATTCTGGTCCCAGCTCGCGCCGATCTGGTAGAATTCGGTCTGCGAACGCCGAAGGTAATGTTCGGTGCGGACATACGCATCGTTCAGCGTCGCCGCGATCATGTTCCCCTTGTCGTCATATTTGGGGTTCAGGACGTCGATCGACCGCTCGTTCGAGCGCAGCAGCACCTCGCCCCATTTCTCCTCGCGATCCTCCTTGAACCGCGAATACAGCGCATCGACCGAAATCTTCGTGGCATCGCTCGGCGCGAATTGCACGCTACCGGTGATGCCCAGCCGCTCACGATCGTGGCGGATCTCGCCATAACGCGGGATGCGCGGGTGGAAAGCCAGCGCCGCCTGCGTGCACGCGGTGCTGGGCCGGTAGAAGCCGCCGGAGTTGGCGACGCGCGTGCTGCTGGTGTTGCTGGAATAGAAACATGGCACGCCATCGACCGAGTCGAAGCGTCCCTGTGCCCAGCGCGTCGTGGTGTTGCCCATTTCGAGATTGTTGGTCTTGCTGTACGCCGCCGACACCGAGGCACCGAACGTGCCCGCCTCGTTCTTGTACGACAGCAGGCCGGCGAGGCGCGGCCCCCAGTTCTTCGACAGGTCATTGTAACTCGCCTGCATCGATCCGACGAGCGTCACGCCCTTCTTGCCGCCCAGCGGGTTGCCGGTGTTAAGATCGACGACCGCGCCCAGCGATCCCTCGTCGAGCGACGCCTCCGCCGTCTTGTGGACGACGATCGAGTTGAACAGCTCGGACGCGAAAACGTTGAAGTCGAACGCGCGATCGCGGTTGGCGCTGGCCCCATCGGTCGAGGTGGCGACCGTCTCCATGCCGTTGACCCGCACGCGGGTGAATTGCGCGCCCAGGCCGCGCACCGTGATCGC
>CAJYRU010000112.1 GCA_913777295.1 uncultured Sphingomonas sp.
AAGTGGCCGAACCTGAAGGTGTTCGCGGTCGAACCCGAATTGTCGCCGGTCATTTCGGGCGGACAGCCGGGACCGCACCCGATCCAGGGCATCGGCGCGGGCTTCGTCCCCGCCAACCTCCACACCCGCGCGATCGACGGCGTCATCAAGGTGGATGCGGCGGTGGCCAAGGACATGGCACGCCGCTCGGCCCGCGAGGAAGGGATGCTGGTCGGGATCTCGTCCGGTGCGACGCTGGCCGCGATCCTGCAGAAGCTGCCCGACCTGCCAGACGGGGTGCGCGTGCTGGGATTCAACTACGACACGGGCGAACGCTATCTGTCGGTGCCGGACTTCCTGCCCGAGCAGTAAGCCTATCCCACAACTCCCTCCGTTCGCTTCGAGCGGAGGATCGAGCTTGTCGAGATCCGTAGTCGAGAAGGCGCCCCGCGCATGGCGTTCTCGACGGACGCTTCTCGACAGGCTCGAAGCTGCTCGAACCGAACGGATTTGGTATAGTGCTTCGGACAATCGACGTCGGGTCGCCCCGGAACCCCATCGCTACGGGGTCACCGGCCATCGACGGCGTCCTAGTCGCCCTCTCAATCGCCGCCGCCATCGTACCGGCGGTGATAGTCGAGCGCGCGCCGCCCGTTCCGGTCACTCCGCGCATAGCGGCCGGTCAGCGGGGGACCGCTGGCGCCGCGACCGGGCCGGCCATCCCCCCGCCCCCGGTCGAACCGGCCGAGTTCCGCAACCTGCCCCCCGACCAAGCGCGCGCATTCAACGCGACCGTCCCGTTCTTCGACGGCCCAAATCCGGCCGCCCGTCCGTTCCGCTTCGCCGGCGATGCCGAGAACCGGGCGCGCGCGACCGACTGCCTTGCCGCCGCTGTGCTGTACGAAGCGGGCGACGATACGAAGGGCCAGCGTGCCGTGGCGCAGGTCGTGCTGAACCGGGTGCGCCACCCTGCCTTTCCGGCAACGATCTGCGGCGTGGTGTTTCAGGGGTCGGAGCGCAGGACCGGCTGCCAGTTCACCTTTACCTGTGACGGGGCGCTGGCCCGCGCCTATCCCCCGGCATTCTGGGACCGCGCGCGACAGGTTGCGGCGGCGGCGCTGGCGGGCAGCGTCTATGCGCCGGTCGGCTATGCCACCCATTATCACACCGATTGGGTCGTCCCCTATTGGCAGTCGAGCCTGTCCAAGATCGCGGCGGTCGACACGCATCTGTTCTTCCGCTGGGCCGGATGGTGGGGCACGCCCGGCGCATTCCGCCAAAGCGCGGGGCGCGAGGAACCGCGCATCCTGCAGCTCGCCCCCTATTCCGACGTCCACAAGCTGCCCGAGG
The DNA here is from genome assembly GCA_913777295.1 of uncultured Sphingomonas sp. GTDB lineage: Bacteria > Pseudomonadota > Alphaproteobacteria > Sphingomonadales > Sphingomonadaceae > Sphingomonas. The sequence continues at coordinate 1,330 of CAJYRU010000112.1, forward strand.
TGCTGGCGATCGAACAGGAGGCCGGAATGCTGACCGGCCGATTCACCCCCGCATCCGCCCCGCAGCCCAGCAGCGACGATCCCGACACCTTTCTCGTCGCGCTCGACACCGCCGGATCGCCCGATCAATGGCCTGCGCTGGCGAGTGCTGCCTGTGGCGACCGGGTGCGTTGCAAATTCCTCGGCTGGCGCGATCGGGCGGCCCTCCCCGCCAAGGCGGCGGAAGCAACCGGACCGGCGGCGATCGCGGCAATGTCGTTCAGCTATCTGCGCGATCGGACCCAGCCGATCGAACGGCTGTTGTGGAATTGCCAGCAGGTGCCGCGCCCCGCGCCGGACTGTATGCGCCGCGCGGTGGCGCCATCGTCGTCGCCGCCCGCCCCGTCCGCCCTTCCGCGATCGGAACCGGTCCAGCCCGGCGCGCCGCTAGCCGGCGTGCGTCGGCGCGGCGATCCCGCACCGACGCCCTCCCCCGCGACGCCGTAGCGTCCGGGTCCAATACGGCTTTGCCGGTGCGTCGCTACCGGTGTACGGGATCAGCGCGTGCGGCGGATCGATCCTCCGTCACCGGGATGACGTGAACCTCCCCGCCGGATCGCGCCGCCAGTAGCGCCCGCGCCAGCGGATAGGCATCCTCGATCGCCAGGTCGCTAATGTCGGGGCGGCCCATGCCCTTCGCCCCCGCGCTGTCCACCCGGACCGTCGCGATGCCGAGCAGCCGTTGCAGCGGCGAACGGGTGACCGACACGCTCTGAATGTTTCTCAGCGGTACGATCCACGCCTGCTTCGTCAGGACGCCGCGCATCACCTGCAACGTATCGCCCAGGATCGCGTAGCGATGTCGCCGCCGCGCCATCAGCGCGATGGCCACCGGCACCGGCACGAGCAGCAGCGCAAACGCGGCCAGTGGCACGAACCAGCTGGCCACCGCGACACCGACCAGCGGCAATCCGCCGCGCAGTACCGCCGCGCGCACGACATGGCCGAACGCCACGGGACGCAGCGGCAGCGGATCGAATGCCGGATAGCCCGCCGCCGCCAGCACCCGCGTCAATTCCTCTTCCCGCGCGAAGGGGGCGACCTGTTGCCGTCCGCCCACGTCGTCGCTGCCGCCCAGCGTCTGCAACCGCAGGCTTGACCAGCCCAGCCGCCCGCTGACCATCCCGCGCTCGATCAGTGCCAGCTGGACCCGCGCCACACTGACGACGACTTCGGTCCGGGTGGTCAGGCCGCGGACGCGGCGCAGGCGGTCGCCTTCGCGCTCCAGACGGAAGCCATGATCGATGACGAAGGTGCGCGCGACCCCGCTGACCGCGCCGACCGCCACGGCGACCACGGCGACCACGGCACCGACCAGCACGAACAGGGGCGTGGCCAGCGCCCATGCCTCCCGCCCCGCCATACCGGCCCAATTCCACCAACCGGTCCAGTCCAGCCCGATCAGGTCGCCCAGCTGGTTGATCGCGGCGAACAGCACGCCGACCCAGACCAGCGAAAAGCCGAACAGCCCCATGGTCAGCAGGCGGCGCGTATCCATCGCAAAGACGA
>CAJYRU010000113.1 GCA_913777295.1 uncultured Sphingomonas sp.
GTGCTGTACTCCGCAGCGGTTCCTTTCGGCCCGTGCCGCACGATCGAGGTCCCGACCTTCGCCGTCGCCTCGCCGAAGCAGGTGCGCTTGGACCCGACGGTCATCCCGCCTGCCAGGCCACCGGCTACAGCCAGCCAGAACAGATTAGAAACGCGGCCGGGGAGCAGTCAAGAGCAGATCATACGCATGCTGTCGCCCAGTCTCGGCGCTCCGTGTCGCGGCCGAGGTGAAGACCCAGACTATCGGATGCGTCTACGATCGAGCTGTTCCACGCGATCGATGACCAAAACTGCCGGACCACAGACGGCCAATCACGATAGGTGTCACAACCGAGCGGTTGTGACACCCGGCACTCCCCTCTTCCAGCCTAGCGGCTCTGCACTGTGCAGAGGTGCCGCACTCTGCACAGTGCAGAGTTGGTCAGTCCAGCGGCGGGACGCTGGCGTAAAGGATCGACACGTAGGCGCTCTGACGGCTGCTCGCGATATGCTGTGGCGACCCGGACAGCACCGCGTCTTTCTCTCCCTCTCGCCCCAGTCCGAACGTCGACAGCTTCTCAGGCAAACCGTACATGGTGCCACAGGTCATCCAGAACCCGCCTTCTTCTGCGCTGAACAACCTGGCGAGGAAGCAGGGCGATCCGCCTGCGGCAAGATACTCCCCCAAGCTGTCATCCACGACCCATGCGGTGCCCTCATTGGCAAGGTCGCGCACGATCCAGCCCGCGACGGGATGCTCCTCCTGCACCGTCCACATCGATATTATGCTCGCCTGCATGCCCGCCAGGACAGCAGCCTCGTCCGACGCTGCCGACAGACCTGATTGCCGCGCATAGCGCTCCAGCGCCGTGCTACGGCCCTTCTCGGCGGTCCAGGCAGCCAATTCGAGCAGGAACACCCCCTGCTCTCCGCTGCCGGCAGCAAACGGACGCAGGCGCGTGAACCGCTTGGCCTGCTGACGCGCCTGAACCGGCGACAGGAAAGGCGCGAGACCATGGAAGTGGCGTTCAGCGATCTGGCGCAGGACTCGTGACCGCTCGATCAGCGCGGTCCTATCACGCTGAGCCAGACCATCAGACACGGTGCTCATCGTCATATGTCGACTATATCCGATAGTGATATAGTCGACAATCGGCTGCTTAGTGCCGATGGAGCTATGCGAACTGCTCGGCCGGAATGTACGTCGTCATCGCCTTGCCGCGGGTTTGTCACAGGAAGAGCTCGCCTTTCGCGCCGGCATGGACCGCTCCTATCTCAGCGACATCGAGCGCGGCCGACGCAATCCCACCCTGCTGACGATGCAGGATTTGGCCGTGCCGCTGAATATCCAGGTGGCCGATCTGCTGGAAGGAAGTGAGGCGATCGAGCCGCCGAAGGCCCCTTCCCGCCCGCGTGCCGCTCGCAACGGCTAAGCCGCCAACTCTGCACAGTGCAGAGTTTCAATCGTCGTCGCGGAAACGAGCAGGTCGCCGACGTGGCCGGTTTTTGCGTTTGCGCTCGGCAGCTCGCGCCTCGGCATCATGCCGCTTCCTCGCTCCCGGTGCCGGCTTGGGACGTTCGTCCTGCGGTAGTCCCCAATAGTCATAGTTGCCCGTGATCATGGCGGTCATGCGGTGCATCTGGCTTCGCACGAAATCGGCAGCCTCCTGTGCCACGATATGCTGGTGAGGCGGAAACACCCCGCTCTGCACCGCGACGTTCAAGGCGCGTGCAATCTGGTTGAGGTTCCTGCCGACAGCGTGGATCTCGCGTGCGGCCTGCCTCAGGGTTTCCAGCTCACGCTCGTTCCACGCGGGCTTACGAGTGAGATGAACAAGCGCCAGTGAACGCACCCAATTGGCAGGGCTTGTCGCCCGCTCGCGTGCAGCCAGGGCCAGCAGCACTCGCTCGTTCGTTTTGAACCGCACCCCCACTTGCTTGCCTGTTCCTGCCCCACGTGGTTGGGCTGGCGGCTTCCCCTCGACAGCTTCCGTTATGAGGCGCCGAAGCGCTGCTGACGTACCACCCTCCGTTTGACGGGCAAGATCGGCAAACCGTTCGGCCAGATCGGCATCGACATAGGTCCCGAGCATCTTCTGCCCTGCTCTCGCTGGCACTGATCGGCTCCTGTTAAAACCTGCTACCGCCAAACATATCCTGCCCTAGTCCCTTTCACCATTGTTTTGGGTGGTGGGACGGCAACGTGGATGGGCATGAGGAAGGGAGCGACTTTGCACTGTGCAGAGTTGTCCAAGTGCCGATCGGCTCTGCACAGTGCAGAGCCTGGGCGCTGGATACCTACGGAGCGGAGGTCACATCCCGATCATGACCGACCGTCGCCGAGCCTTCCCGAACACCAGAGCTCCGCTCACGCCCGAGGTCCTCGCCTCGACGATCCGCATCTCCGCGCCCGAGGGGATCGTCGCGGTGCAGGGCATCGCCAAAGGCGTAACCGAACCCCGCAGCTATGGTGGTCGCGTCAGCGTGTACGGCGAGCTGGTGCTGGGTGACGCGCTGGTTTCCTTCGTTGTCCCTGCCGAGCGGGCACCGCGCGAGGGGCAGCCAGTGATCATTGAGGGCTATCTTCGCTTCAAGCTGCTCACCCGCTCAAACAACGGAAGCTGGCGGGGTGACTGGAAGGTCATGCTGGTCGGTCAGGTAGTCGGCGAGTGGGTACCAATGGTTGCGGCCAAGCCGATGCTGCCCTTGCCGCAGCGAGGGACACGCACGCCGCTCACCGAGTTTATCCGTGACCACGGCGCCCAATCCCTGCTGGTGCTCAGCACGCACACCGGACACCGCGATCTGGCTCAGTCGGTGGCATCGGGTGGATGCGGCGAGCAGCCGACCTTCATGGAAGCCAATTTCGGTGCCGCGGATGCATTCCTACACACCCTGGCGACGATCCCGTCCGACAGCGATGTGCGTGGTCTTGCCGTAGTGCGTGGTGGCGGTAACGCCCTGGACGTGATCGCGGGATCGCGTGAGGTGGTGGCAGCGCTGCTGAACACCGGCCTGCCCTTCTACACGGCTTTGGGGCACGACACGAACGTGAGCCTGGCTGACCGATCAGCCGACCAGGTGTTCCACTCCCCATCGGAACTGGGTGCGGCCATCGCGCGCGCCGTTCGCGATGCCGACGATCGAACGTCGCAGGCTCGCCGGGTGAGTGCTTAATCCGCCCTGCTCGATTCAGCGCAAGGCACAGCTCGACGGGCAGGCTCGGAAGACGGCCGAATGTCAGGCCGAAGCAACCCGCGCTGGTGACGCGGCGAAAGCGCCCGCGTCAAACCTTCGGATTCTGCTGGATGGAGCGGGGCTGCTATTAGGCTTTTTTCTTTGGCTTCGGACCGGCCGCGGTTGACCAGCGTCTGCACTGTGCAGAGTCGGGCACTTATTAGAAGGCCAATTAGCGATTTTGTCGCGCCCACGTTTCGTCCGCGCTGGCGGGTGGGAATTGCCCCCATCGAGTCCGACATAGACATAGCGGATGCGGTCCGGGACAAGAGGCAACGCCGCCTGACCGCGCGTTGTCGGATCGCTGCTCAGCGCCGCAAGCCGCGCCGTCTCCGCCTTGAGCGGCGAAGTCGGCTCTAGCTTACCGGCACGAACGTAGAGCGGCTCGATCGTGCGCGACAGCGTGGTCCAGTCGGCATAACCGCTGAACTAAATAATCTAGGTAATGCCATAACAGGCGGGCGCGTCCTCGATGATGGTTGCGAAGGCGCCATCGATGAGCACATATGGCCGCGTCATTTCGGTGCCGAGATCACAGGTAGCGGCAGCCGGAACGTCGCCGTGCACGCCGTCTTGTTGTACGTAACACGTCCAGGCTCCCCTGCCCTCTCCCGTTGCATCTATTATCAGATCAGAACACCACGATGACCACAATCTTCCTCTCTATGAACCTCCAAAGCGAAGCATCTCAGGGTTAGACGGTTTATTCATTAACTTAAGAGGTTATGCACGGGTTGAAGCGATGTAAGCCGTTGACTTAGCGTCGCTTTCACCAAGGCTCCGTTCCCGGAGTGTCGGGTGTCCGTTCCCGAAAGACCGTCACCAGCGTTCCCAAAGTGTCGGCGATGTGTTCCCGAAATTGCGACATGCGTCCCTGAAGTGTCGACGTGCCATGTCCGAATGTGATCTGGCGCTTTAAGTTGAATCGATTCAATGGGTGACACCCGAATGTATGTTCAAAAATATGCGTTGGCCGATTTTGGGCTCATTGCGGGTTTGTGAAACCCGACATTTCGGGAACGGACTGAGGTGCCGAGCGCTGGAATTAACGACCTCTGCCCCATCGAACGTTCGGCCAGACGGCGAGTAGATGCGATCAGTTGCCCAAGTCGTGGCGGTGCTTGGCGTCCCAGCGCTTGACGAAGCCGATGAAGGCGCTCTGGTAGCTGACGGGTGTGCGTGCCGGATCCGCTACTAGCCATTGGCGGAATTCCTCGTGCAGCGTTTGGTAATCCCAGCCGGGGCATTCGGTACGAAGCGTTGCCAGCGTTGCGTCGGTGAGGTCGCCGGCGGTGGCGCGGGTCGCCAAGCCCTTTACCGATCGGCGGATCATGGCTGCTGCATCGGAGAGTTCGGCCACGCGCTCGGGAGAGAGCGATGTTTCGCCAAGGAAGCGCGATCCCTGCCCACTGCGCTCCGACGTGCCGGTTGCCGCGGCGGCAGGCGGAACGGCGACGGACGGCAGACCGCCGCTCGCGATCGGTTCGGCTGTATCCCGCGATGACGTCGGTGTCTTGCCGTCGGTGCGGCGCATCATGCGCAGACTTGGCTCCCGTTTGCCGGCGGGTTGTTCCAACGCGAGGGCGAAACCGGGCAGCGGATCCTTTTCGGCGATCTTGGCAAGCTCGAACTTGAAGCGACGGTACTGGCCCTCGGCTCCCGATTTCTCGAAAAGCGTTGGCATGGAGATGGCGAAGCCGGCCTCCCCTGCCCCGCCGGCATGTTTGCGCGCAACCTTGTAGAGCCAGCGTTCACGTCCGCCGGTTAGGTTGAAATAGGCGCGGTCGATCGACAGGACGCCGCCCGTCATCATTACGCCCTCCCAGAACCAGTTGGACAACTCGATCGTCATGCCGCGCGAGCGCTCGGTCTTCTCGTCGACAAGTTGCGTCCAGCCATCCAGCCAGCTGAACGTCGCCTCGCGGCGGTTCTCGGCGCGAATGTTTGTCTTGATGGTGGTGGCGACGAGGCGGTCGAGCGACTGGCCGAGCAGTTCATAAGCGCGCCCGGTGGTCGGGCGGCCGATCGCACGGAGCAGGTCGTAGGGCATTAGATGCAGCTTGCGCGGCACGTCGTTGATGCCACGCCGCGCCATGTCGGCAAGCACGCTGGCGCAATAGATCAGGATGTCGGCATCCCAGATCGTCGCCATGCCATAATCGGGATTGGCGGAGACATGGACCCAGAGCTTTCCGTCCGGGCTGCGATAGTCGATCGGCTTCACCCGCTTCGACTTGGCGAGACTGAAGAACGGACGCTCCATCATCTCGCGCTGATCGCGCATCGGCAGATCGGCGAGATAGGGGAGGAACATGTCGAACTGGTCCGACACGCCCTGCCGCGTGGCGCGGCTCATGGCATGTTTCCCCGGAGAAACGGGGCAGGGGGGCTGTTCCGGCCAGGCGCCACCCTTCTTCGCCGTTCGGTGACGAGGGCGTTTGTTAGTTTCCCCGGGGAAACAGCGCACGCGAATGTTGAGGAAGTTGAAGCGCTGGCGCGGAAAACGACCGGGGTCAACGTTGCAGACCCCGGCCCTGCACGTCGAGATGCGCAAGCGCCTGGCGTAGCGCGTCGGCAAGCTCGTCGGCGTCGGCGCCCGAGCCCGCGTGGAGACGGATCGTCACTCCCTGCCGGTTGGCCGACTGGATCGACATGCCGGTGCGCCCATGCGGTGTAGTCCAGATCCATTGTTCGGGCTGATCCACTGCCGCGCGGCCGGCGTCGAGCAACTGGCGCATCACGTCGGTCGGTCCCCATAGGCCAAGTGCAAGCTCACGCCGCGATTTCTGGTCACGGGCAAGCGCCTTTGCCCTGACGACGATCGCGGGCGCAGCGGTCTTGTCGTCGAGCGCCTGTGCCAGCGTGTAGCCAGGCTTCAGCTGAACATCGTTGGGGGAGGCGAAAGCGGCGATCACCACGTCGGGCAGACCGGCGACCTTGATCATCTTCGATAGCCATCCCTTGGACAGCTTCAGCCGCTCTGCCATGCGCGTGAGATGGTTGCCGTAATGCGTTTTTAGCGCGGCGGCATAGTTGCGCGCGCGTTCAAGATCCGACACGTCCTGCCGCGCGCGATTTTCCAGATCGGCAAGTCGAAACGCCGCCTCGTCATCGAGTATGGCGACCTGCGCAACGAACTTCATGTCCGGATAGGAATGCGCGCGCAGCCATGAGATCGACCAGTGGCGGCGGGTGCCGGCGATCACCTCGTAATCGTGCTGCGGATCGCCCTCCACGCGGCGGACCACGGCCGGCACCTTCTGCCCGCCCTCTGCCACGATCGAATCGATCAGCTCGCGGCAGCCTTCCTCGGTCAAATGCGCGTAGGATCGGGCATTGCCGGGCCAGATGCGCACGCGCGCGGGATCGAGCAGCAATTGCGTGACCTGCCGCACTTCGCCGCTCGCAACCCGTGCAAGCGCCGATTCTCGCCCTAGCAGCGTGGTGCCGCGAAGTCGCTCGCGCGGTGCTTCGACTGCCTGCGCGGGGGTGGGGGCAGGGGCGTTAGCGGGAGCGGGAGCGGGAGCGCTGGCGGGCGCCGCCCCCGGCGTGTCATCGGCGAGGAGGCCGGCGAGATAATCGGATTGCTTACGCGCCATGGTCGGCCTCCTTTCTAAGGAACATACGCGGAACGGGGGTGTGTGGGAAAGGGTGATGGGAGAGCGTCATCTGCCTCATGCCAGCCTGCGCGGCGATGTTCGTTGCCGGGCTTGCACACGACGGGACGTCGAACGCGGATGCGCGCGCCGGACGGCCCTGGTGGCTTTGCCCGCCGCGCATCGGAGTGGCTGCTTTCTCACGCCGCGGCATGGATGACGTCCTCTTCCCTAGCGGGGGGCACCCGGCCCCAACCCTGACGCACCAATTGCTCGATCTGGCCAAGCGCCTCGTCGAGGTTGGCGCGGCAGCGTTTGTGTGTCTTGGGCGTGCCGATCGGCTTTTCCAGTTCGAACACGGTCATCATGCGCATCGCGGCGTGACTGATTTCCGCACTGTCGAGGATCGGCACCGGCAGCAGCGCGGAACCGAAGCTCTGTTCCATGATCGCACGCACCATGGCGTGGCTGGGATCGTTCGCATCGAACTTGGAACAGATCAGCCGGACAAAGGAATAATCGACCTCGATCCCCGTACCCTGCAGCTGCTGTATCACCTGATCCATCATCGACAGGAACTGCACGGTGGAACAGAAATCCGGCGTAGTCGCGGCGAGCGGGACGAGAAGGGCATTGGCCGCCTGCATCACTGCCAAGCTGATCGTGCCCAGCGCGGGCGGCGGATCGAGGATCACGACGTCGTAATGGCGGGCAAGGTCGATCAGTCCCTGCTTCAGCTTGCGGAAACGCGCCGCCAGCACCGACTGTCCGTCCGATCCCGCCGCGGCAAGCTCATATTCCACGTCGAACAATTCAAGATTCGACGGAATGAGATCGACATTGGGCCACGGCGTCGGCTTAACCGCATAGGCGAGGTCGGCTTGGGTGGGATCGATCGAGAGATAGGGGTAGAGTGTTTCCTCGCGCGTGATGTTGAAATGCGGGTTGAAGCCGAACAACGTGGTGGTGGTCGCCTGGCTATCGCAATCGACCACCAGCACGCGATAGCCCTGAACCGCGAAATAATGCGCAAGGTGCGTCGTGACGGTGGATTTGCCGACGCCGCCCTTGAAGTTCTGCACCGCGATGACGGTGGGAACGTCAAGCGGCGCGCGCGCGGGCGAGGCGCCGAGCACCTCGCGCATATGGAGCAGTTCCTCCACACTATAGCCAAGGCGGCGGCCGGTTTCGCTGGCCGGGGGCGGGGGGAGGCGGCCGTCGTCCTCCGCCATGCGGATGCGGTTGGTGGAGCAGCCGAGCAGCGTGGCCGCTTCTGCGATGCCGAAGCGTACATTCAGCCCTTTGCGGCTTTCGGGAAGGAACGCCTTGCGCCGCAGCCGCTCGATCATCCGCTCGCCGGCATCGGCAAGATCGCCGATCTGGCTGGTGATTGCATTCATAATTGCCGCCCGATGGAGGTTTGAACCTTATACGCTGATGGGTCGCACAAAAACATTCAGGCGCGCAATATTTAACTCAGTTCGTTGCGGTCCACCGCGAGATAATAAAGCGCGTAAAGGCGCTCGTCGGTAACCGGCCCCGAGTCTGGCCACTTTTCCCGCAAACGATCGGGGCTGTTGAAAAATGCGCCGCTGTCACCCGGTACGCTTGGGGGCGGAATGACATTCCAAGGCATAGCGATCCCGTCCCACAAGGATGGTGAATTGGGAATCATCGCGTGACGGTGACAGGTTCGATCAAATCCCATCGGTTGCCGTAAAGGTCCTCGAAGACGGCCACGATGCCATACGGTTCATGGCGAGGCTTCTCGACGAACCGAATGCCGCGCTGGGTATAGGCAAGGTGGTCACGGGCGAAGTCGTCGGTTTCGAGGAACAAGAACACCCGACCGCCACTCTGATTGCCGATCGCTCCACGTTGCCTGGCACCGACAGCCCGCGCCAGTAGCAGTCCGCTCGCCGCGCCATGCGGCGCGACCACCACCCACCGCTTTCCATCTGTCAGCGCTGTGTCGTCGCGTAATTCGAAGCCAAGCTTTTCGACGAAAAAGTCGATGGCAGTGTCATATTCGTCAACGAGGAGGGCGGTCAGATTCAGGCGCTGCGGCATCCGGTGAAACTGCCCTAGTCCGGGCGTCGAGCCAACGCCAGTGTTCCATCCGGGATGGCAAAACGGGACAACTATCACGGACACGAAGCGATGGATCGGCGTTTGACCTACCGCTCTCATTTAGCGACCGATGCCCCCCGTATGGATAGCGCCGCGACCGGCGCCAATCGTCAAGCGAGGCCGTTCAGCACTGCATCAAAAATGTCGAAGTTTCGCATCCCCTTCGCTTCCATGCTGGCACGATAGTCCGAGTTGAGCG
>CAJYRU010000114.1 GCA_913777295.1 uncultured Sphingomonas sp.
CGCCCGGCGATGGTGTCGGCCACGGGGCTGGACGTGTCGGGTGCCGTCGCCCAAGGGCTGCAGGCGATCTATGCCGGGCGCAACGTCGAGGCATCGCGGCTGTTGAACGACGCGGTCGCGCTGTTCGCGACGGCAACGCCGTTGCAGCGTGCCGAGCTGCGCCTGAACGCAGGCCTCGCCGATTCGAATATCCGCGAATTCGGCGCGGCGGACGCCCATTTCGCCGCGGCGGCGGCGCTGATGGCAAGCGAGCCGCCCTCGCCGGCGCGGGCGCGGCTTGATGCGCAGGCGAGTGCCTATCGCGCGCTGCACTACAACAACCAGGGCAAGTGGCAGGCGGTGCTGGACGAACTGTCCAATGCCCGCGCCAGTGCCACGCCGCTGGTCGATGCCGCCACGCTGGCGCAGATCAACGGCGGACGGGGCAGCGATCTGCGGCTGGGCGTCGATACCGATCAGCTGAACCAGCTGGTCCTGCTTGCCCAGCGGCAGGTCGTGCGGTCGACCGCCCTGCTGCGGCTGGGGCGTCCGGCGGAGGCGGAACAGGCGCTGCGCGATGCCAAGGTGCAGGGCGTCGACGTCGTCGAGGCGGCGCTGGGCACCAGCGACGCCGCAGGGCGGTTGAACTGGCTGCGCGCGCGGCTGGAGCGGCAACAGGCGCGCATCCGCTATGCGCGCGGCGATATTGCCGGGGCGCTGGCCAGTTTCGATTGCGCCCTGGCCACGATGCACGCGGTCGCTCCACCGAACGAGGGGTGCCTGTTCACCGACAGCCCGGTGCGGCGTGGCGTCGCGTTGTCCGGTCCCGCCATCGCCGATGCGGAGCTGGAGCGGACCGCGATCCTCGCACGGCAGCCGGGTGTCGCGCGCCAGACGATCCTGGCGCAATATGAAAAGGCGGTCGCGACGCTGGCCAACCAGTCGGAAGGCGGCTTCGTCGCATCCCCGCTGCTGGCGCCGTACCTGCAGATGCTGGTCGAGGATGCCGGGCGCGGCGATACGGGCGCAGCGGAGCGATTCTTCGCTGCGTTGCAGACGGTGCGCGAGCCGGGGATCGCGCGCGAACTGGCGACGCTGCAGGCACAGGTCGGTAACGGTGCCGACGGCGCCATGGTGCGGGAGCGGCGCGAACTGGAGCGGCGGCGCGGTCAGCTGCGCTACGAGATTGCAGGCCTCGCACCCGACGCGCCGCGCCTGGGCGAGGCGCGCGCCGAGGCCGCGACGGTGTCGGCACGCCTCGACGAGGTGAATGCGCAACTGGCGCGTTCCGGCGCCACCGCCGCGGTCGAGGATTCGGCGGTGAAGGTCGCGCAGCTGCAATCCGCGTTGAAGCCCGGCGAGGTATATTGGAAGCTGTCGCCGGTCGGCACGCAGCTGTTCGGCGCGGTGGTGACTACGGACGGCCCGATCGTCTATGCGGTGGAGGGCGATGCCGCGACCGTGGCGAAGCTGTCGGAAGCGGTGCTGAAAACGGCACGGGCGACGACCGGCGATGACGGCCGGGTGCGCATCCGCCCGTTCGCGACCGCCGAATCCTACGACCTGTTCCGCCGGGTCGCCGGTGCGGGCATGGCGCAGCTGCGTGCCGCGCGTGCCGTGATCGCCGATACCGGCGCGACGATGGGCGCACTGCCCGCCGCCGTGCTGGTGACGGCGCCGGTGGATACCGCCCGGACCGCCCGCGTCAATTACGGCACGGTGCCGTTTCTGGTCCGCAAGGCTGCGATCGCCAATGCGCTGTCACCGCGATCGTTCCTGCGCGTGCGTACCGCGTTGGCGCCATCGACCGCGCCGCAAAAGCTGATCGGGTTCGGTGCCAACGCACTGCCGCCTGCCCCGGCGACGCCGGCCGTGGCGGAGACGCCGATCGCGCTGGCCGCGGCCTGTGTCATGCCCTATGCCCGCTGGGCGGACGCGATGCGGTTCAACGCGCCGGTACCGGTCGACGAGATCCGTGCCGGGGCCGCCGCGATCGGCGATCCGGGCGCGCCGATCGTGACCGGCGAAGGCTTTACCAACGCCGCGATCATGGCCGACAGCGAGCAGGGCAAGCTGGCCGAGTATCAGATCGTCCACTTTGCGACCCACGGCCTGCCGGCCACGCCGATCCCGGGGATGTGCGAGACGCCGTTGCCGCCCGCGCTGCTGACGACGGTCGAAGCGCCGCAACCCGGCGTGCCCAACCGTTCGAACGGGCTGCTGAGCTATATCGACGTCGCGCGGTTGCGGTTGAACGCCAATCTGGTGATCCTGTCGGCGTGCGACACCGCGGCAAGCGTCAGCACCGAGGCGGGGCGCTTGGCGGGACAGGACGAATCCGCGCCGACGCTGGACGGGCTGGTCCGGGCGTTCATCGTGGCACAGGCCCGCGCGGTCATGGCGACCTATTGGAGCGTTCCGGCGCGGCAGGGCACCGAAGAACTGATCGAAACCTTCTACCGTGCGGGTAGTGCGCGCGGGATGGGCGAAGCGCTGCGCGACGCGCAGATGGCCGTACTGGATCGACCGGCGACCTCGCACCCCTATTTCTGGGGCGCGTTCTTCCTGGTCGGGGATGGTGCGAAGACGATGCTGACGCGTCCGACGCTGGCCAGCCGCTGATCCGGGCGCGCGACGATGCCCGCCCCGCCCGGCGACGAAGCCGCGCTGCTGGCGCAGATCATGGGCGGTCGCGCGCCAGCGGCGGCCGGGGCGACGGCAGTATCGTCGCCTGCGCCACCGGCACCCGTCCGCGCGCCGGTGTGGCGGATCGCCGCCGTGGTCGCGGGGACGCTGATCGCGCTACTGCTGGCCGGCCAGCTGCTGGGGACGGTCGCCGCGTCGTGGCCGCCGGCCGTGCAGACCGCGGCGATGAGCGCCATATTGGTGGCACTTGCGCTGGCGGCGGGCCGAATGGCGGGTGCGGACCTGTTCGTACCGGGCGAACACGGGTTGCGGTGGAGCGCGATCGGTGCGGCGATCGGCCTTTGCGGGATCGGATGGTGTGCGCTGTCGCTGGCGCTGGGCGGGCGACTGGTCGCGACGGTCGAGCCGGCCGGGCTGGTCGCGCTATGGGGCGTGGCGATCACGCTGGTGCAGGTCGCCGGTGAGGAGATATTGTTTCGCGGCGCGATCCAGCCGGCGATCGGACGGGTGCTGCCGCCACTGGGCGCGATTGCGGCGACGGGTGCGGTATTTGCGCTGCTGCATCTGCCCGGCGGCTGGAGCGCGCCGCTCGGCATCCTCAACATTTTCCTCGCCGGATGCTGGCTGGGCCTGCTGGCCGAGCGGAGCGGCGGGCTGAGCGCGCCGATCGCGGCGCATTGGGGCTGGAATGCCGGCGAGATGAACGTGCTCGGCCTGTTTCCCAATCCGGGCGTCGGCCCGTGGGGGGCGCTGTGGGGGCATGACATCGTCGGCAGCGCGGCATGGGGCGGTGGCGAGGAAGGGCTGAACGGCAGTTTCCTCGCAACGCTGGTGCTTGGCGGCATCACCCTCGTCCTGCTGGCAATCCGCCGAAAGCGTGCCGCATGAGCTGGACTAGTCCGCGACGCGACGCCGACCGGTCAGCGCGCGTGCGCGGCGCGGGCGACGTCGATCCGGTCGCGTTCGTGGTGAAAGGCGTCGAGCGCGGCACCGGCCAGCGCGACGCCGTCCTCGGTCTTGACCGATGCCGGGTCGATCGCTTCGCCGTTGAGATGCAGTTCGTAATGCAGGTGCGGCCCGGTGGAACGACCGGTGGTGCCCGACAGGCCGATCTGCTGCCCTTGCACGACCTTAGCCCCCGTGGTGACGCCGGGGGCAAAGCTGGTGAAGTGGAAATATTTGGTCAGATAGCCCTTGTCGTGGCGCAGGATGACCATGTTGCCTGCGGTCGCGCTGAACCGGGCTGCCTCCACCACCCCCGCACCGGCGGCATAGACGGGCGTACCCGAGGGGACGGCAAAGTCGATGCCGTTGTGCAGCTTGCGGAAGCCGAGCACCGGATGGACGCGCCAGCCGAAGGTGGACGAGACGCGCGCCCCTTCCACCGGTGTCCGCATCAGCGACCGCACGATGCTGCGACCGTTGCCGTCGTACCAGCCGTGCTGCGCACCGGGGGGCGTGAAGCGATACAGCGCCCGCGATTTGTCGGCGGTAGTGAAGGCGGCATAGACCAGCGTGGGTGCGCCGACCGGCTGGCCGTCGGCGTTGACCGTCTGTTCCGCCGCCATTTCGAACACGTCGCCAGCACGGATTTCCCGCTGGAAATCGAAGTCATACACGAACGCCTGCGCGAAATCGGGGATCAGGCTTTCATCGACGCCGGCCGCGACGGCGGACGAATAGAGGCTGTCGTCGTTCATTTCGCCGCGCGCGACCGTCAGCACCGCAGCGACCGACCGGGAGAGCGGTTCGGCGCGCCAACCCTGCGCCGCAGCGGCATCGCGGACCAGCACGACGCCGGAACTGTCGGCGCGGGCGGCGCGGATGCGCAACACCTGATCGGGCGCATCGCCGCTTCCCAGCCGGAGCGAGACGACCGCGGTAATCGCGCCGCCGCCGCCCAGATGGGGAAGGGCCAGTGCCTGCGCGGCGGTGGCCTGATCGGGCGACAGGCCCTGCGCCTCAAGCAGCGCCACCAAGTCGGTGGCGGCGGGCAGGGTGGTGGTACGTTCGACGACATCGGGCCGCATCGCGATGGGAGCGGCGCCGCGCTTCGCGGGCTGGATCGCGCCGGGCGGCGACGCGGGGGGCTGCGACGCGGGGGGCTGTCGGTCGAGCAGGCTCGCGACCGGGCCGGCGACGAACAGCGATGCGGCCCCCGCCAGCAACGGCCAGCGCATCGCGTTGCGCGGCGCGGCCGGTGGTGGCGCATCGGCGGCACCGGCCCAGCGGCGCGGATCGAAATCGAGGGTGTTGCCATCGGTTGTCATCGCGAGACGATCCTGAATATCGGATTCGATGGACACTATAGACGAAGACATCGTGGATCAAACATAATCAATATTGATAACAATTCGGCATTTACTCGAATTAGGGACGCGGATCGTGTCGGATCGCAGTAGAGTTGCATGGCGGGAAGGGGCGTTTCTTCGTCCGCAACAATTTCAGCAGATGGACAGATTTCTGTCGGCGGAACTGGATAGGCGGGTTTCGGCGACGCGACCATTTGCCTGGGGGGTGACCGAGCTGGCGATCGACGAGGATCTGGCGACGCTCGGCAAGTTCGGCGTGATCCGCATGGTCGGCGTGCTGGCCGATGGAACGCGCTTCGCCGTTCCCGACGACATGCCGCCGCCGCCGCCGCTGGACCTGCCGGCACAGGCGAGCGACGCGGTCGTCTACCTGACGCTGCCCGCCGCGCAGCCGGGTGCGGTGATGTTCGAGGACGAGGAGCGGGCCGGGCCGGCGAGCCGCTTCCTGGTCGGCGAGAGCGATGTCGCCGATGTCTTTTCCGCCGACCGCACGCGCGAACCGATCGAGGTCGCGCGCCCGCATCTGCGGTTCGGCGTGACGCGCGACGACGTATATGGCCGGGTGTGCCTGGGGCTGGCGCGGGTGCGGGAAATGCAGAACCGCCGCGCGGTGTTCGACGACCGCTTCATCCCGCCGGCACAGGACCTGCGCGCCAGTCCGCGGCTGCGCGGTGGGTTGGGCGACATATTGGGCCGTGCGACGCAGCGGGCGGAGGAACTGGCGCTGCGCGCGGTCGAGGCGACCGATGGTGGCGCGGAGACCTTTGCCAGTTTCCTGTTGCTGCAATGCCTGAACCGCTGGTGCCCGGTGCTGGCGCATCTGCAATCGCTGCCCGATGTCCATCCCGAGCGCCTGTTCGAACAGCTGGCGGCGATGACCGGGGAACTGGCGACGCTCACCCGCGCGGATCGCCGTCCGCCGCCCCTGCCGGTATACGACCACGAAAATCTGCAGGCGACGTTCGAGCCGGTGTTCGACCTGTTGCGGGCGATGCTGTCGGCGGTGTTCGACCGGTCGGCGATCCAGTTGCCGCTCGAGGCGGCGGGGCCGGGGGCCTATGTGTCGACGATCACCGATCACCAGCTGTATCGGACCGGCTATTTCTATCTGGCGGTCAATGCCGCGGCGCCGCTGGACGAGATCCGCCAGCGCTTTCCCGCGATGGCCAAGATCGGCGCGGTGCAGAAGATGCGCGCGATCGTCGAGAGCGCGCTGCCGGGGGTGCCGCTGCGCCACGCGCCCACGCCGCCACCGCAGCTGCGCGTCCTGCCGGGCTATCTCTATTTCGAGCTGGATCGCGGCGTGCCCGATTGGCGTGACTTCGCGACGGCGCCCGCGCTGGGGCTGCATCTGGCGGGCGAATGGCCGGCGCTGAAGATGGAATTGTGGTGCGTCAAGAGGGCGGAATCATGAGCGATCGCGGGCGCGACAACGGCAATCGCACGGTGTTCCAGCCGTCACCGCTGCGAAGCGGCGGCGGGGCGGTGGCGGGCGGCGAGATGCCGTCCATGGCGTCGCCGGCACCCTTTTCGCCACCGCCGCAACAGCCGATGGAGGCGCCCGTCGCTGCCCGGACGATGGCAGAGAGCGACGTGCCGGAGCCTGCGACGCCGCCCCAGCGCCGCAACCCGATGATGGCGGAGGCGGCGCCGCTGCTGGCGCTGGCCGCCGCGATCCGGTCGGGTCGGGCGCGCGAGCCTTTGTCGCAGTTTCATGCGCGCGCCAGTGCGCAGGTGGCCGCATTCGACCGCGCCATTGCGTCGTCCTACCCACCTGACACCTGCCGGCGCGCGACCTATGCGCTGTGTTCGACGATCGACGATATTGCGCAGAACCTGCCCGGCATCGGCGCGGAAGCGACGCAATGGGCGAGCCGCAGCCTGGTCGTGAAGATGTTTCGCGAGAATATCGGCGGCGACCGGTTCTGGCAGATCGTCGAGGACCTGCTGGCCAACCCGACCGGCAATGGCGACCTGATCGAACTGCTCCATGGCTGTCTGGCGGCGGGGTTCGAAGGGCGGTTTCGCGTGATGCCCGACGGGGCGCGGCGGCTGGACGAGATCATGAAGCGGCTGTTCGCGGCGCTGCCGACGGCGCGCGGCCTGTCCGATCGCGAACTGGTACCGCAATGGCGCGGAGTCGCCGCGCCGGTCGCGCAGGTCGGGCGGTGGAGCCATGCCGCGATCGCGGCGGCGGTGGCGACGGTGCTGTTGTTGCTGCTGTTCATCGCGTTCCGCCTGTTGCTGGTGCAATCGGGCCGGCCGGCATGGGAGGCATTGGCGGCGCTGAACCCCAGCGAGCCGCTGCATCTCTCGCGCGGCGGCGGCGGTCTGCCCGCCAGCGAAAGTGGGCAGGCGGCACGGCTGGAGACGTTCCTGGCACCCGAAATCGCACAGGGGCTGGTGACGGTCGACCGCGATGCGGGCACCGTGCGGGTGCGGACCACGATCGGGCAGCTGTTCCGGTCGGGGTCCGACGCGCTGGAGACCGGACGCGCGGCGCTGTTCGAACGGATCGCGGCGGCGGTCGACAAGGAACCGGGGCCGGTGCGGGTCGAGGGTCATGCCGACAGCGATCAGCCGAGCGGCCTGACCTTTCCCGACAACAACGCCCTGTCCGCAGCGCGGGCGGCGGCGGTGGCCGACATCATGCGCGCCGGGTTGGCGGATCCGGCGCGGGTCACGGCCGAAGGGCGGGGTGACAGCGAGCCGATCGCCTCCAACGGCGATGCGGCGGGCAAGGCGCTGAACCGGCGGGTCGAAATCGTGCTGCAGCGGCAGGACTGAGGGGGAGAGGCGCGATGGCGTTCATCAAGCGCGCGCTGCGCAACTGGTATGTGGTGACGATCGCAGCGGCGGTGCTGGTCGCGCTGGTCCTGTGCTTCGGCCTGCCGCTGTTCATCCTGGTGCTGCGGCCGTGGTGGGTGCGGCTGTTGCTGGCGGTACTGGTCGCGGCGAGCTGGGGCGTGGCGGCATGGTTGCGGATGCGGCGCGCGGCGCGAGCGGCGGCGAAGCTGGAAGCGGCGGTGGCCACCGAGAACGAGGGCGACGTCGCCGCCGGGCGGCTGCGCGGAGCGCTGGCCCAGTTGCGCGGTGCCGCAGGCGGTCGGCGCGACTATCTGTACGCGCGGCCATGGTATGTCCTGATTGGCCCGCCGGGGGCGGGCAAGACGACCGCGTTGCGCGCCTCCGGCCTGCGTTTTCCGGTGGTCGACCAGGCGATGAAGGGTGCCGGCGGTACCCGCAACCTGGATTTCTGGTTCGCGGACGAAGCGGTGCTGGTCGACACTGCCGGACGCTATACCACGCAGGATTCGGATGCGGCGGAAGATGCCGCGGGCTGGAAGGGTTTCCTGCAAGCGCTGCGCCGTCATCGGCCGGCACGCCCGATCAACGGGGTGCTGGTGGCGATCGGCGTTGACGACATCGCGACCGGGGATGTCCGTGCCATCGACGACCATGCCGCAGCGGTGCGGCGACGGCTGGCCGAATTATCGGACACGCTGGGCGTCGACCTGCCGGTCTATTGCCTGTTCACCAAGGCCGACCTGCTGGCAGGTTTCGCCGAATATTTCGCGGACCTGGACGTCGAAGGGCGACGCGCCGTGCTGGGTCATAGTTTTGCGGTCAAGGAGGCGGTCGATGCGGTGGCGCTGGCCGGCGGGTTCGACACGATCGTCCAGGCGGTGGCCGACCGTCAGCCAGCACGGCTGGCGGCGGAACCCGATGTCCAGCGCCGTGGCCTGATCCTCGGCTTTCCCACGCAACTGGGGGCGTTGCGAGCGGGGATGGTGCGGTTTCTGGAGGGGGCGTTTCCGCCGAACCCGGCGGGCGGATCGGCGGCGATGCTGCGCGGCTTCTACCTGACCAGCGGCACGCAGGAAGGCACGCCGCTGGACCGGTTGCTGGCCGGGGTGGCGGAGGTGTTCGACCGGCACCAGGCCGCGACCGGCAGTGGCGGCGGGCGGGCCTATTTCCTCAACCGCCTGTTGACCGAAGTCGTGTTTCCCGAGGCGGGGCTGGCGCGGTTGCGCACGGCGGCGCGCCGATCGCGCGCAGCGAGGGCCGGCGGGGCGGTGGCGGCGGTGGTCGCGGTCGCGCTGCTGATTGCGGTGCTGTGGACGGTCAGCTTCCTGCGCAACCGGCACGAACAGGACGCGCTGGCGGTCGCCGCGCGCACGGCGGAGGAGAGTGTCCGCCAGCGGGGCATCGACATGGTCCAGGTCAGCGCGAACGACGCGGGGCTGGAGGAAGCCGCCGCCGCGCTCGATCAACTGCGTGCCCTGCCCGGCGGCTATGCCGATCGCGCAGCCGGCTATCCGCCGATGACGATGCGTTTCGGCCTGTGGCAGCGTGGGCTGAGCGACGAGGCGGTGCAGGCCTATGAACAGGCGCTGCGGCGTATCCTGTTGCCGCGCGTGATGCTGCGCATGGAAGCGGTGCTGGCCGGCGTTCAGGGCGATCCATTGGCCGTGTACGAGCCGCTGAAGGCGTATCTGATGATCGGCGGGCAGCGGCCCGGC
The DNA here is from genome assembly GCA_913777295.1 of uncultured Sphingomonas sp. Taxonomy (GTDB): domain Bacteria; phylum Pseudomonadota; class Alphaproteobacteria; order Sphingomonadales; family Sphingomonadaceae; genus Sphingomonas. Next base: position 9,461 of record CAJYRU010000114.1, read on the forward strand.
GGTGTCGACGCCCGGCCGCTGCGTGCCTTCGTCACCGCGGATTGGGAACGCGGGGCGCTGGCCGGGGCGGACCGCGCGAACCTGCGGCGGCGGCTGGCGGCGCATCTCGATGCACTGATCGCGGCGGGTGAACTGGAACGGGTATGGGCGAACCGGCAGGTTCCGTTGGACACCGGCATCGTCACCGCCGCGCGGGCCACCGTGCAATCCATGCCGCCGGCCGATCGGGCCTATGCCATGTTGCGCTATGGCACCGGCGCCAGTGCCGGGCGCGACTGGCAGGCCGGGCGCGTCATATCCCCGGCGGAGGCGGCGGCGTTCGCCGATCCGGCGGCGGTGGCGGGCCTGTCGGTACCCTATTTCCTGACGCGCGATGGCTATGCCAAGGCGTATCGCAGCGGATTGCTGACCATCGCCGACCAGCTGCGGCGCGACGCATGGGTGCTGGGCAGCGAAGGCGGTTCGGGAATCGGCGAGCTGGCGTCGCTGCGCCCGCAGATCGCCGAGCGCTATGCCGCCGACTATGCGGCGGCATGGGACGGTGTGGTCGGCGCCTTGAAGCCCGGCGCGCTGTTCACCGATCCGGCGGCACTGGGGGCCTTTACCCGGCTGCCGTCGCCGTTCGCCAAGCTGCTGCGCGAGGTGCGTGCCAACACCCAGCTGGGCAATCCCGATGCGGTCGACATGGCCGCCGCCGGCCTGATGAACCGCGCGACCGCGAGACTGGGTGCGGCAGCGCCGGCGGCGAGTGCGGCGCTGGCCCCGGCAGGGGGCAACAGCGCGGATGCCGGTGCGATGATCGCGGCCCATTTTGCGGAGCTCAACAGCTATGTCGGTGATGGCAGGCAACCCTCGCCGCTCGACCAATTCGTCGATGCGGTGAAGACCGGCGGGCAGGCGGTCCTGGCGGCGCGGGCGGGTGGTGCCGCCGGTGGCCCGGCGTTGCAGGTGGCGGTGGATCAGGCGAATGCGACCATCGCATTGCAGGCGCAGCAGGCGCCGGGGGCGCTCAAGTCATTCGCCGCCGGGCTGGCCGAGGGAGGTGCCATCGCGAAGTCGGCGGTGGCACAGGGCAATCTGCAACAGGCCTGGGCGCAGACGATGCTGCCGACGTGCCGTGCCGCGACGCAGGACCGGTATCCGTTCTTCGTCGCGTCCACCGCCGATGCATCGGTAAGCGAGACGTTGCAGCTGTTCGGCGCGGGCGGGTTGCCGGGCTTTGTCGAGGCCAATCTGAAACCGGTGCTCGACACGTCGGGGCCGGTATGGCGATGGCGCAGCGACGATCCCGCCGCAGCGGCGTTCGACCCGGGCAGCGCGGACGCCTTGGCCAAGACGATCCAGATCCGCGACCTGCTGATCGCCGGGCAGCCGTTCAAGGCGCAGCTGGCGACGACCGGGCCGGGGGTGGATGCGGTGGAGTTGTCGGCGGGAACGACCTATCGGCTGGATGCGACGACGCGCGAGGCGCGGCAATATCAATGGTCGCTGCAGGGGGGATTGCCCGAGGCGCATGTGACGCTGTTCAAGGGCGGGCAGAAGGTGGACGAGATCGCCACCGCCGGGCCATGGGCGATATTCCGCCTGTTCGACAAGGCGCGGCGGCGCAATGACGGGCAGACCGCGTTCTTGGCAACCTTCGGTTCGGGTGATGCGACGGCGACGCTGCGCATCATCCTGCCCGACGACCGTAACCCCTTCGGCCATGGCGGCCTGTGGACGTTCCGATGCCCGAGCACGCTGTGAGCGCGGTGATCCTGTTCGGCAAGCTGCCGGCGCATGGCGATTTCGTCGCGCGCGGCATGACCGTCGCCGAACGGAACTGGTGGGACGAACGACTGTCGATCGGAATCGCGCGGATGCGGGCGTTGAGCGGCGAGCGGTTTGATGCGACGTGCGCGCGGATGCGGCCATGGCGGTTTCGGCTGGGATCGGGAATGCGGACGATCAGCGGCGCCATCGTCCTGTCGACCGATCGATCGGGGCGGCGATTTCCGGTGATCCTCGCGCGGCGGGACGGCAATGCTGCTGCCACGTGCGAGGCGGCGCTGACCCGCGGACTGGCGGAACGGTCTGATGCCGATGCGATCGTCGCGATGGTGACGTCGGCGCCGGACGGTCAGGAGCCGCCGGTGACGGCGGGCTGGTGGCGTCCCGATTCCGATCGGTCGCCGGTTCTGACCCTCGATCCCGCCGCCGCGTTGCCGCTGATGCTGCCCGACGCCGATGGCGATGACGAAGCGGAGGACGCGGCATGACGCGGGCGATGCGGATCGACTGGCGCGGGGCGACCGACATCGGCCGGGTGCGCAGCGTGAACGAGGACAGTTTCGCCGGGCTTTCCGAACGCGGGCTATGGGTGGTGGCCGACGGGATGGGGGGACATGCCGGCGGTGACTGGGCCGCCACCCGCCTGACCGCGACGGTCGCTGCGACCGATCCGGGGGCGGATTTCGACGACGCGGTCACGCGCTGCGCCGACGCGATCCATGCCGCCAACGCCGCGATCTGGCAGGAGGCGCAGGTGCGTGGCGCGCAGATGGGCTCCACGGTCGTCGCCCTGCTGATCCGCGCCGATCGCTTCGCGGTGCTGTGGGCGGGGGACAGCCGCGCCTATCTGCTGCGGGCCGGGCGCCTGTTGCGGCTGACGCGCGATCACAGCCAGGTGCAGGCACTCATCGATCGCGGCTTGTTGCGCGAGGAAGACGGCGCGGGCCACCCGATGGCGCATGTGCTGGCGCGGGCTGTCGGGGTCGAGCCGACCCTGACGCTGGACGTGGTCGCCGATACGCTGGTGCCTGACGATTTGTTCGTGCTGACCAGCGACGGGGTGCACGGCGTGCTGTCCGACGAGGCGATCGAGCGGATCGTGGGACAGGCGACCATCGCCCAGGCGCCCGAAATGCTGATCGAGCAGGGGATGGCGAACGGATCGGCCGACAATCTGACCGCGATCGTGGTCGGGCTGAGCGAGACGACATTGCTGATGGTGGGGACGCAGCCATGATGGGCGAGGACCGGGCGGGCGACGAGGACGAGGGGCGGACCGTCTTCGTGGCGGGGGCCGGCGCAGCGCCGGTCGACGCCGCCGGGTCGTTTCCACCGACCAGCGTACCGATCGCCGTGCCGCTCGACGCACCGCGCCGGTTGCAGCCGGGCGACGTGCTGAACCACATCTTCGAAGTGCGCCGCTATGTCACCTCGGGCGGGATGGGGGAGGTGTGGGAGGGTGTGAACACCCACACCGACGAGCGCGTGGCGATCAAGGTGATGCTGCCGCAACTGGCCGCCGATCCCAATGTGCAGGCGATGTTCCGCCGGGAAGCGCGGACCCTTACCCGGTTGTCGCACCCGGCACTGGTCGCCTATCGCGTGCTGGCGATCGAGCCGTCGCTGGGCATCCTCTACATCGTTACCGAATATGTCGATGGCACCAACCTGCAGAATGTGCTGGGCGAGGTGCCGCGCGACGTCGACAGCCTGCTGGGGTTCATGCGGCGGCTGGCCGAGGGGCTGGGCGCGGCGCACGGATTGGGCGCGATCCACCGCGACATGTCGCCCGACAATGTGCTGCTGGAGGATGGGCGGCTCGACCGGGCGCGGATCATCGATTTCGGCATCGCCAAGGATCTGGATGCGCGCAAGGGCACGATCGTCGGCGACGGCTTTGCGGGGAAGCTCGGCTATGTCGCGCCCGAGCAGCTCGGCGATTTCGGGCGCGAGGTCGGGCCGTGGACCGACGTCTATGGGCTGGCGCTGGTCGTACTGGCGGTGGCGGGAGGACGCGCGCCGGCGATGGGCGTGACGCTGGTCGAGGCGGTCGACAAACGCCGCGGCGGTGTGGACCTGAACGCCGCGCCCGCGCCGCTGCGCCCGATCCTTGCCGCGATGCTGGAAGCCGATCCGGCGCGCCGGCTGCGCAGCATGGAGGCGGTGATCGAGGCGATCGACCGCGGCGGGCCGGTCAGGTCGCCGCCCCCGCCGCCCCCGCCGCCCGTCGCTGCGCCGAAAGCGCGAGATGCCGGGAAGACGAGCACCGTGAAACGGCCGCCCTGGCTGATTGGTGGCGGCATTGCGGCGCTGGCGTTGGTTCTGGCCGGCGGCGGATGGTGGAGCATCGCCGACCGCGGCGAACGTCCGATCCCCATCGCCACCGCGACCGGTGTGGCCCCCGCTCCGGCGCCAGCGCCGGTGACCGACCCGGTCGCGACGGCACGCGGCGCGATCGCACGTGCCCTGCCAGGGATCGCCTGTTCCTGGCTCGAGGTGCGTGATCTGCGGCGCGAGGGGAACGGCGTGTCCTTTACCCTGGCCGGGGTTGCCGGTGATCCGGTCGCGGCGCAAGGCGCGTTGCAGCGCACGCTCGGCAGTGCGGTTCCGGTCCGCAGCCTGACCGCCGACGTGATGACGCTGCCTCGCAGTCTGTGCGGTACCGTCGAAACCTTCGCACAGGTACGTGCACCGGGACCGTCGCTGCTCTCGGTCGAGAAGCAGCGCTGGGAGATGGACCGCCGCGCCGACAGCACGGAAGGAAGCGACCAGAAGGTCGCCCGGGTGGCGGTGTATCTGGACCCGCGTGCCAGTGCCGAGGACTTCACGCTGGTCGGCTGGGAAGATGGTGCAGCGTTCGCCACCAAGATGACGCGTGCGCAGTTGCTGACGGTGGTCTTCGGCGCTGTCGCGGACGGTCGTTATCTGATGAAGGGGGGCGACGTCAGTGGCAGTCCCGGGGTCAAGGGCTATGCGCTGATCCGCGGACGCGGACCATTTCCGGACGATATCGTCGCGCCGAAGCTGCCGCTGGCTCCTGACTGGCGCAATCGCTTTCTGGCGACCGCGCGCGAGAAGGGTTGGACGGTCGAGATGTTGTGGTTTCAGACGCAGGATCTGACACCGAATTGAGGAGGAAACGATGCCCCATCCAGCCGATTTCGTTCCGGGTGCGCAGTGGACTGCCAAATCGACCCCGCGTAATCAGAAGAACGACATTCCCGCGCAGGCCCGAACCTGGATCACCTTTGCTACCGGCGACAAGATTTCAATCTATGTTGACAAGGGTATGGGGATGAAATTTCATCTTGATCGGGAAACGATGACTGCCAATTTCACGAAGGAAATGGCAATGACACCCAATCAAGCCTATGTCGGACGGCAACACGCGACAAAAGCCTATTCCTGACGTCAGGACGTGCCTTTATCGGCGGGCCGCCTCATCATAGGCCTTGCGGAACTCTGCGGCGAAAACGTCCATGAAGGCTTCGTCCGACCCTTGGGCGACGCCGGAAAATTCGCGTTCATAGGCCTGCCACAGTGCGGCATCGCGAGCGCCCGGCAGGATGCGCGACAGGATGCCGCGCTTCTCGGCGCGACCACGGATCGCCTTGGGGGAGAAGCGATCCAGCGTGGCACGCAGCGCGCCCTGCATCGCCTTCAATGTCGCGACCTGATGCGCCTGAAGATCGACGAACGCATCCTCCACGGCGCGCTCGGCGGTCATGAAGCCACGTTCGGGCGGCCGCAGCAATTGCGCCACCGCCTGTTCGGGAGTGCGCGCGAACTTCAGCGGATTGTTGCCGTCGAACTGTAGCGCGGTGCGCGCCGCCCCCATTTGCGCCTTCGCCCTCGTGCGCGCCTCCAGCATCACCACCAGCCCCGCGACCAGCCGGCGCAGCAGCGCACCGCTGGCTTGGGCGAGGGCGGCATCGTCGGGCAGCAGTTGCCGGTCGACCCCGGCGGTCTGTGCCAGCATCGCACCCAGCGCCGAACCTGCCGAGGGGGTGGGTGCCGGTTCGGCGATCCCGGGCGGTGGCGGCGGAGCGACCACCGGGGCGGGGGCGGTAACGGGGGACGGCGAGGCAGCCGCACCGAATCCGCCGCGTGCCCAGTCGACGGTGTTGCTGGCCGCCAGATCGCCCCAGATGTCGGCGGCGGCCGGCGGCGCGGGGGCGGGCGGCGGATTCGACCAGTGCGATGCCGGCTCGCCCGGCGACGCAGGCGGCGACCAACTGCCCCAGCCGGCAGGCTCGGACGGCGCAGGCGTCGGGGTCGGTGCGGGCGCCGGACCCCAGCCGTCGGTCGATGCCGTCGGCGGTGCCCAGCGTGCCGACAGCGCCCCCCGGCCGCTGATCTCCGCCACCGGTTTCGGACGATCCCAGCTGGCCGGATCGACGCCGACAGGCTCCGGTCCGACATGCGAATCCCAACCGCCCCATCCGGAGTGTGACGCCGGGGCGTCGGTTGCCGTGCCGGTGTCGGTCGGACTGTCCAGCGCGACAAGCGCGCGGTAGCGACCAATGCCGATAATGTCGCCGTTGCTCAGGACATGCGGACCCGCGAGACGTGCGCCGTTGACCGTCGTGCCGTTGGTGCTGGTATCGATCAGCAGATAGGCATTTCCGCGAAAATCGATCTCGCAATGGCGCGAAGAGACGATTTTTTCGGGGTCCGGCAGGCTCCAGTCCACCATGGGTGCACGGCCGATCACCGCGCCGCGACGATCGAGGGCGAGGGTCGGCATCGCGCCGCCGCCTGCAGCAAACGCATCCTCGAGGGTGAGCGTCAGCGCCACCGCCTAGCGCTCGCCCTCGGCCAGCCGGTCGCCCGCTGCCAAGGCGTCCGCCAGCGCGGATTGCGGGTCGGGCGTGCGATACGCGGCGGCGAGGATGGCACCGGCGGCCGCTGTGCCGCACAGGCCCGGTTCGGGATGCACCGCCTCCAGCTCCGCCGGCGCGATCGAACCGCCCGAAAAGAACAGTGCCGCGCCCAGAAACCGGACTGCGCCGTCGAGCGGCTCGCACAGCGCCCAGGCATCACGGCGCAACAGGTCATCCGGCGAATCGAGCCACCGCGCGACCGCGTCGATCGCACGATGTTCCGCAGCATCGTCCGCGCCGGCCCGCTCGATCATATGCAGTGCCCAGGCGACCGCTTCGAACCGGGGAAGCGCCACAGCGAGGAAGCGAACGGCCAGCCCCAGTTCGCCGGCATCGACCCGAGCCACCCACCAGTCCCGGGGCGGCAGGTCGGCGTCGGGCGGCGCGATCGCGACATCGTCGAGTTGCGCGACGACCTGACCAGCCTCGGACCATTTGACGAGCGGCCACGCCCGGGGTGAGGCCGTCATCACGTATTTATCATCGTCATGCCGCCTTTCAGGGTCAGCATACCGTCGCCCTTCACGCTGGTAAGCGGGCTTTTCACATCCACCTGCAACCCGGCCTTCACCATCGCCTTCAGCGCAGCCTTCATGTTGATCGATGTCGGGTCGATGACGATGGTGGTGTCGCCCACCTTCAAAGTGATACGCGTACCCGCCTCGATGTCGATCGTGGTGCCGGCCTTGATCTTGAGCGCCTGGCCGACCTCGAGCGTGTCATCCTTCACCACGTTCACCGATCGCGAGGCGCCGATCTTTCCCTTCTGGTTGTTCTTCACTTCCTCGGTATGGTCGTGGCCGACCAGGGTTTCGCGATCGAGACCGACATGGTGCGATTCGGAATGGCGCACGCGCAGGTTCATGTCGCGTTCGGCGTGCAGAAAGACCTCTTCGGATCCGCTCTTGTCCTCGAAGCGCAGTTCGTTGGCTCCCGGAGCGCCGGTATCCAGCGCCATCGCCCCGCCGGTGCCGCCAGGTTTACCGTAACGCTTGGTGCGCCAGAGCGCCCGCGTCTTGTGCTGCGGCAGCGGATAGACGGGCATGTTGAGGCTGTTGAAGACACGCCCGGTCACGATCGGTCGATCGGGATCGCCGTGCAGGAAATCCACGATCACTTCATGCCCGACACGCGGCAGGATCAGGTTGCCGAGCCCCCCCGTCTGGGAGACGCGAATCCAGCAGGTCGCGCGTTCCCCCGGCGTGTCCGCCCGATCCCAGTGGAAGCGCACCTTCACCCGCGCATATTCATCGGTGTAGATCTCCTCGCCCGCCGGGCCGGTTACGACCGCGGTTTCCGGGCCTTTGACGACGGGGCGGGGGGTGCGCAGCGGCGAACGGAACGGCGTTGCTGCCGGAATCGCCTCGAACGTGACGCGGCTGTCGCCGCCGCCACCGCCCGAATGATGCGCCTCTGCGGCAACGACATGATGCGTCCGCACCACCAGATAACCGGCGTTGAAGCGCGTATGGGGGTGTTGCGCGACCGATAGCAGCGCTCCGGTCGCGACCCCCATCGCCTGGCTTTCGCCCGTATACAGCGCACGTTCCGCGCGCTCGGCCTCCAATGCGACCTTGCCCAGCGGCCGGCCTGCCGATTCCTGCGCGAAGCCGCCCGGCCAGATAAAGACCTCACCGTCATCGGAGGGGTGCGCGACGTCGTCGGCCTTGTCGATTTCCAGCGGGCGATCGGCCTTGGTAAAGTTCCAGTCGCGCATCGTCACGCGCGACTGCGCCGTCGTGGCGACGCGCTCGTGCCAGCTGTGCAGGTCGTTGACCGCCACTCCGCGGGTGTTGGCGTTGCTCATCGAACCGCTCTGCGGATTGAAGATCAACGCCGCCGGATCGCCTTTGCGATGGGCACCCGGGTCGTCGCACAAGACCATGACATGCTCGTCGCGCCCATGGCGGAAGAAATAGTAGATGCCTTCTTCCTCCATCAATCGGGAGATGAAGGCGAAGTCGCTTTCGCCATATTGCACGCAATAGGGGCGCGGTGTGCGCTGCCGGAGCAGTTGCCCGTAATCGGCATGGGCGATCCCGCTCTCGTCCAGCACCGACTTGATGATGTCGACGGCGCTGCGATCCTGATAGATGGCGTGGCGCCGGTTGGCCGCCAGCAGCTGGGTCCATGGGCGTAACGTCAGGCGATAATGGAAGCCTCCGCGATCCTCGTGCAGATATTCGCCCGCTACCATGAGGCCGTGGAAATGGCGTTGCAGTTTGCCGTCCTGCGCGACGGTGATCGCCACCGGCTTACCCAGATGCGGCAGCAGATACACCTCGCCGAGCGGCGCGATGACGTCGACCAGGATGGTGAAGGGCGTGCCCAGTCCCTCCTGCGCCTCGAGCCGGCGCAGAAGGACCTGTTCCCCGCCGATGTCGATCGCAAGGCGCGTCTGACGTTCCAACCCTTGTCGTCCCCCGCTCGCACCGGTGCACGTACCGGTCCCGGCGATCGGGAGGCTGCGGCCGTTGCGTCACGCACGCCCGTGCCAAAATCGGTCAGGCCGTCGCGCCCCGATAATGTCCCTTATCAAGGGTTCGAGAACATCACCCATTTGGGGGATGTTCAGACGCACGCGAAGCTACAAGAATTGCCAAAGAATTAAGGGCGGTCCCGAGGGGTTGGGCGGAACCGAGTCGAATATACCAGAATGACGATGCTGCGCTCATGCTTTTGTGCATCGACGTTCTGCGCCTTCGGCAGGTAGCAGGGGAGTTGGGTAATGCGGTTCATCTTAGCGGTCGCGGTGTCGATGCCTCTCATGGCGGCGGCGGGTGCCGCCGGTGCGCAGTCGCAGCCCACGGAACGCGACATTGCCTGCCAGCTGGGTGCTGCCGAATGCACCGCGCCTGCGGCACCGCCCATGCCTGTCGAGGATGAGGCGGACGGCAGCATGGTCGTCGATGGCGGACAGCGTCCGTTCTGCCTGCCCGGCATGGCCTGTGCCCGCGGCCCGGCGCCCGCGGCGCGGCCCGTGCCACGCGCGGTGAATGTCACCGTCGCGCGGCCCCAGCCGTCGCCGGGACGCGGTCGGGCCGTGGATCAGGGCTATCATGCCGCGCGTACGTCCGTCGCCATGCCGGGCGCGCGACGTCCGATCGGCACGGCCGACATGGCGCTGACCTTTGCCAACAACTCCGCCGAGCTTTCGGCCGATGCGCGGTCGCGCATCGCGACCTTTGCGCGCGTACTGACCAGCGGTTCGCTCGGCAGCGCGCAATTCCGCATCGACGGGCACACCAATTCGATCGGGACGCGCGAGTCGAACCAGGATCTGTCGCGTCGCCGTGCGCAGGCGGTGGTGGACTATCTGGCGACGCTTGGCGTGTCGCGGGACCGGCTGCAGGCGGAAGGGCATGGCTTCGATGTGCCGCTGTCGGGCACCCGGCCGCAGGATCCCGCGAACCGGCGGGTCGAGATCGTGAAGAAGTAACGTCGCGGCACACTCGCCGGGGGGCGGGAGTGCGGGGTTGAACCGTTGAAGGGGGAGGTGCGCGTGGTCGATTTGGCCGGTCTCGTCGGGCCGCTGGATGGCAATCCGGTTGGTCCTGACCTGTCCTACGACGCGGAGCGCCTGGCGATCGAGGCGGTGTTCGAGACGTCCGCCAGTGGCGATCGTGCGGAAGACGTCAACTGGCGTGAAATGATCGGACGCATTCAGGCGCAGGCGGCCCGGACGCGCGATCTGTGGCTGGGCAGCTACTGGGCGCGGGCCGGCGCGATGGCAGGCGACTTGCAGGTCGTTGCCCACGGCGTGCAATTGCTCGCCGGCCTGATCGAGACGCATTGGGAACTGGTGCATCCGCAGCTCGACGAAGGCGAATTCATCGGGCGCAAGAGTGCGTGCGACGGGCTGTCGCGCCATCCCCAGTTCCTGCAGCCGCTGCGGCGGGTCGTCCTGATCGCCCATCCGCGGCTCGGCGCCTACAGCGCTGCCGATCTGGAGCGTTTCGAGCAGGAAGGCGATGCCGCCGAGGGCTTCGGCATGTTTCGCGCTGCGCTCGAGCAGTTGGATGCGGAGGCGGTCGATGCTGCGATCGATACGCTCGACACGATCCGAGACGCCATCCGCCGGGTCGATCGCGTGCTGACCGACAATGCCGGCGACGACACGGGCGTCGATTTCACGGCAACCTATCAGGTACTGGCGCAGATGCGCACGGCGCTGGCGCGCCATTCGAAGACGGCACAGGCGGGTGACACCGCCGAGGCGGCGGTGCAGGCGAACGCGTCGGGTGACGCGGCCACGGCCGACGGCGTGGTGCAGATACAGGTAGGCGGTACCGGGTTCGTCGCCGGACGGATCGAAACCCGCGACGACGTGCTGCGCGCGCTGGATGCGGTGGCCGACTATTATCGCAGGCGCGAGCCGGGCAGCGCGGTCCCGCTGGCACTGCGTCGCGCGCGCGAATGGGTGCCCAAGAGCTTCATCGAGGTGCTGGCCGACATCGCCCCGGCCAGCATGGACGACGCCCGTCGCGTGCTGATGTCGCAGAATATGATCGAGGAGGCAGGGTTCGAATGAACCGCCCCGCACCCTTTCCACGGATTTGAGCAGGAGACCGGCCCATGTCGAAGAGCGGACAGCGCTTCATAAAGGAAAACCGCGCGCCGCGCGTCCACATCGAATATGAGGTGGAGACGTTCGGCGCCAAGGAGAAGGTGTCGCTGCCCTTCGTCATGGGCGTGATGAGCGACCTGTCGGGCAAGAGCCATGTCGAGAAGAAGTCGCTCGACAAGCGTGACTTCCTCGACATCGACATGGACAATTTCGAAAGCCGGATGGCCGCGATCGCGCCGCGCACCGCGTTTCAGGTCGACAATTCGTTGACCGGCGAGGGGCAGATGTCGATCGACCTGACCTTTACCAAGATGGACGACTTCTCGCCCGGCGCGATCGCGCGAAAGGTGCCGGCGCTCGCCAAGCTGCTGGAAGCGCGCGAACAGCTCAACGACCTCATGCTGTACATGGATGGCAAGGACGGGGCGCAGGACCTGCTCGACAAGGTGTTGCGCGATCCGGACCTGTTGAAGGCGCTGGCTGCGGCGCGTCCCGGCGACGGTGCGGGGGCTGCCCTGACCGCCGACGAACAGCCCGCTTCCTGATCCCGCCCGAAGGAGTAGCACGACATGGCACAGTCGATGGCGACCGCCGCCGCCCCTGCGGGGCAGGGCGAGGCGATCCAGTACGATGATTTCTCAATGCTTCTGCAGAAGGAGTTCAAACCCAACGACGACACCCGCGCCACGCGTATCGAGAGCGCGGTGCAGACGCTGGCGCAACAGGCGCTGGCCGATGCCGCGGTGATCGGCGACGACGTGTTCGAGACGATGGACGCGATGCGTTCCGCGCTCGACCGCAAATTGTCCGAACAGGTCAATCTGATCCTGCACCACCCCGAATTTCAGCAGCTGGAGTCGGCCTGGCGCGGCCTCAACTACCTGGTCTTCAACACATCGACCGGCAAGGATCTAAAGATCCGCGTCCTGAACATCGCGAAGGACGAATGTCGCAAGATGTTCAAGCAGTACAAGGACGCTGCCTGGGATCAGAGTCCGCTGTTCAAGAAGGTTTACGAAAGCGAATTCGGGCAGCTCGGCGGGCAGCCCTATGGTGCGTTCGTCTGCGATTATTATTTCGATCACTCGGCGCCCGACCTCGAAGTGCTGAAGGGCTTTGCAAAGATCGGCGCGGCATCGCACGCGCCGTTCATCAGCGCGGCCGATCCGGGGCTGATGGGAATGGACAGCTGGCAGGAACTGGCCAACCCGCGCGATCTGGGCAAGCTGTTCGATGCGACCGACTATGCCGCGTGGCGGTCGTTCCGCGAAAGCAGCGACAGCCGCTATGTCGCGCTGACCATGCCGCGCTTCCTCGGGCGCCCGACCTATGGTGCCAAGTCCGATCCGGTCGACGAGTTCGATTTCGAGGAAGAAACCGGCGGGACGCACGACCAGCATCTGTGGGTCAATTCGGCCTATGCGATGGCATCGCGGGTGACCGATGCCTTTGCGACCTGGGGCTGGTGCACCCGCATCCGCGGCGTCCAGTCCGGGGGTACCGTCGAGGCCCTGCCGACCGCCTGTTTCCCGACGGACGACGGGGGCGTCGACATGAAATGCCCGACAGAGATCGCGATCTCCGACAGGCGCGAGGCGGAGCTGTCCAGGTCGGGCCTGCTGGCGCTGATCCATCGCAAGAACACCGATCAGGCGACCTTCATCGGCGCGCAGACCGTGCACAGTCCGACGCAATATGACGATCCCGCGGCGACTGCGAACGCGAACCTGTCGGCACGATTGCCCTACATCTTCGCCAGCTGTCGCTTCGCGCATTACCTCAAGTGCATGGTCCGCGACTGGGTTGGCGGCAACAAGGAAGCGTCGCAGCTCAATTACGAACTGAATCGCTGGATCTCGCAATATGTCGATGCCCAGCCGGAGAGTTCATCGGAAGAGACCAAAGCGCGGCTGCCGTTGAAGGACGCGCAGATCGAAATCATACCGGATGAGGAAAATCCCGGTTTCTACAAGGGCAAGTTCCTGTTCGTTCCGCATTATCAGCTGGAAGGGATGGATGTCTCGCTCTCCATGGTGTCGCGCCTGCCCAAGGCGGCATGACCTGATTCAGACAAGATCCGACAACAGCGCACGATGCGCGCATTCATCAGAAGGATTTCATCATGGCCGTTGACATGTTCCTCAAGCTCGCCGGGATCAAGGGTGAGTCGACCGATTCGAAGCATAAGGACGAGATCAACATCCACAGCTTCACCTTCGGCGTACACCAGACCGGGGCTTCCTCGGCCGGCGGCGGATCGGGTGCGGGCAAGGCCCATTTCGATGACATCCAGATTTCGAAGGCGGCGGATCTGGCCAGCCCCAACCTGATGCTTGCCTGCGCCACCGGCCAGCACATCAAGGAAGCGGTCATCACCGTTCGCAAGGCGGGCGGACAGCAGGAAGAATTCTACATCATCACGCTCAGCGACCTGATCGTTTCGAGTATGCAGAATACCGGCACCGGCAGCGACAATCCGACCGAGATGCTGACGATGAACTATTCGAAGGTGAAGTTCGACTACAAGCCGCAGAAGGCCGATGGCACGCTGGGCGGTGTGTCGACCGCCGGTTACGACATCAAGGCGAACAAGAAAGTCTGACGCATCGTCACTCGTCCGCCGGCCCGACCAACACGGGTGCGGCGGGCGGGTAGGGTCTGTCCGGTCCCCAAGCCGTTCGGCCGCCTGACCTCACCTGTTCAGAGGAACGCCCGATCGTGGACGAAGCCGACATACGCTGGCGCGACGGAGACATCGAAGGTACGCGCGCCGCGCTGGTCGCGCGGGTGAAGGCGGCGCCCGGCGACATCCCGACGCGCATGTTTCTGTTTCAGCTGCTGGCGTTGTGCGGCGACTGGGACAAGGCGCGCATTCAGCTCGACACGCTGGCCCGGCTTTCGCCTTCGGCGCAGATGCTGGCGGTGGCGTACGGTCAGGCGATCGACGCCGAGCGGCAGCGTGCGGCGGCGATGGCGGGAGAAGCCGAGGTGCCGGTGCTGGCGCGTGGCGGCGACTGGATCGACGATCTGGCGGCAGCTCTGATGCTCGATGCCCGTGGCGACGCGACGGCGGCTCTTTCCCGACGCGATGTCGCCCTGGACGCCGCGCCCGACACTGCCGGCACGCTGCATGGCGTCGATGGCATGGAGCCGATCGCCTTCGACTGGATCGCGGATGCGGATCCGCGGTTCGGCCCCGCGCTCGAGGCGATCATTGGCGGACGTTGGGGTTTGTTGCCGTTCGACGCCATCGAACTGCTCACCAGTGCGGGACCGGCCGATCTGCGCGATATGATATGGTTTCCGGTGGAGGTCCGGTTGCGTGCCGGCGGATCGGTCGCGGCGATGCTGCCCGCCCGGTACCCCGGCAGCCATGCCGCGACGGATGCAGCGCATCGCATGGGCGTGCGCACCGATTGGAACGATGCTGGCCACGGTATCGGGCAGCGCGTGCTGATGACGTCGGGCGACGCGGAGGTCGGCCTGTTGGCGCTGCGCCGCGTCCAGTTCGACCCGTCGGCGTGACGATGCGTTCCCGCCTGGCCGCGCCGCTGTTCGACAAGCTGGTTGCCGGTAACCTGCCCGCCGGCCTGGAACTGCACGGCGAAGAGGCGATGCGGTTCGCCGCGGGTGATCCGGAGCGATTCTCCGAACGTGCGCTGCGCGACACGGTCCGGCGCGAGATCGGATGGATCCTGAACACGACGCAGTTCGGCGCGCTGGCAGACCTCGAAATGCTGCCCGAAGTCCGGGACTCGGTGCTCAATTTCGGCGTGCCGGACCTGAGCGGCAAGGCGGTGTCCCATCGCGTGGTGCTGGGTCGGGCACGCGACGTCCGCAGCGCACTGCGTAGCTTCGAGCCTCGGCTCGATCCCCAGACCCTGACCGTCGAACCGGTGGAGGAGGCGGAGCGCGAAAACGCGGCGACGTTCGTCATCCACGCTGACATCCGCAGCGCCGTGCATCCCGTGCCGGTGCGGCTAAAGACCGACATCGAGGCGGACGGCGGCAACGTCATGGTGCGGGAGTAGCCATCGTGGACCCCCGCCTCCTGTCCGCCTATAATGACGAGCTGACCTATCTGCGCGAGGCATCGCGCGAGTTCGCAGCCGAGCATGAAGCGGTGGCCGGGCGGCTGGGGCTGAATACGCCCACCGACCCTGATCCTTACGTCGAGCGGCTGCTGGAAGGCGTCGCGTTCCTGGGCGCGCGGGTGCAGTTGAAGCTGCAGGACCAGTTCCCGGAGTTCACCAAGGCGCTGCTGCAGGCAATCCAGCCCCAGTATCTGGCACCGACCCCGTCGATCTGCATCGCCGCGTTCGAGCCGCACGAAGGCGATCCGGCACTCGTCGAAGGATGTACGGTACCGCGCCTGACCATGCTGAATGCCGCAGCGACCGGGCATGGTGACGCGACCGTCAGTTTCCGGACCGGACATGATGTGACGTTGTGGCCGCTCAGGATCGTGCAGGCAGAATATCTTGCCACCCGCGCAGCGGTCGCCACCTTTGCAGCGGCGGCGGGTGTGACGGCGGAGGCGGGCCTGCGGCTGCGGTTCGAGGCAATCGGCGGCGCGCAGCTGGCGCAACTGCCGGTTGACCGGTTGCCGTTGTACCTGGCGGGCGGGGAGGCGACACCCGGCGAGCTGTACCGGCAGATGATCGGCGATGCCGTGGCCGTCATTGCGCGCGATCCGTCCGCGGCGGACGGGGCGACGGGCTGGACGAAGCTGTCGCTCCCCGAACAAGTGGGTTTTGCCGATGAAGACGCGCTACTGCCCGCCGAGCAGCGCAGCTTTCGCGGCTATCGGCTGCTGACCGAATATTTTGCCTGCCCGGAACGGTTCCTGTTCGTCGCGCTGCGCGACCTGCGCCGTGCGTTCGCCGCAGTACAGGGCGCGTGCGATGTCGTGCTGCTGTTCCGACGGGCGGTGCCGGCACTGGCAGGGGCCGTGGCGTCGACGACATTCCGGCTGTTCGCGACGCCCGCCATCAACCTGTTCGAAAAGCAGCTGGGTCGCGTGCCCGTGAAGCCGCAAGTGCATGAACATCACGTCGTCCCTGACCGGACCCGCCCGCTCGACTTCGAAGTGTTCCGGCTGCTCGAGGTGCGTGCCTATGGAGCGGACAATCGCGACGCGTGTGAGGTTGCGCCAATGTATGCGCTGGGTGCGCAACTGCACGATTGGCGCGATGCCCTGTTCTACAATGCCCGGTTGACCCAGCGCCGCCTGTCGACGCGAGAACAGCGCAGCCGGCGGCGGTCCGATTACGCCGGTACCGAAACCTGGTTGAGCCTGACCGCACCGGGCGATCCGGCACGGCTGGATAGTGTACGCGAACTGTCGGTGCGCGCGTTGGTAACCAACCGCGAACTGCCGGAGCTGCTGACGTTTTCGGGCGAACATCATCTGGTGGCCAGCGGCGTGCCGGCACGCGCGATTGCGGTCGTGCGCGCACCGACCCGGCCGCGACCGCCCATGGGGCTGTCGAACGCGGCATGGCAGGTCGTTGCACACCTTACCCCCAACCACCTCACGCTGGCGCCGCAGGACGGTGACGATCCCACGACGCTGCGCGATCACCTGGCCCTGTACGGCCGGACCGACGATCCCGCAGCGCGCCGGCAGGTGAACGGCGTGCTGGGTATCCGATCGCGCCCGATTACGCGGCGGGTCGGCTGGCTCGATCGTCACGCCGTGGCGCGCGGGCGGCAGATTCACGTCCGACTGGACGATGGCGCTTTCGATCGCGGGCGCATGTTCCTGTTCGGTGCCGTCGTCGAACGGTTCCTCGCCGAGTTCGCAACGGTGAACGCCTTTACCGAAACCCGCTTTCATTCCGCCGACGAAGGGGAGATCGCCGCATGGCCCGCGCGCATCGGCCGTCGTCCGACCATCTGACGTTCCTGTCCGCAGCGGGCGAGGCACCCCATGCGTGGGAGCCGTTCGCGCTGCTGCGTGGCGTCGAGGCACGCGCACCGGACCTGCCCCGGATCGGGCTGGCGCGTCTGCCAAGCGAGGATGCGGTCGAAATCACGCAGGACCCGGCCCCCGGCTTTGCGCCGGCGGCAGTCGCCGCGATCCGGCCGGGAGTGGCCGGGGCCGCCCATCGCGTCGTCGGGCGATGGCTGGGCCTGCTCGGTTCGATGGGGCCGATGCCGCTGCACCTGTCCGAATATGCGGCGTGGGAAGCGCGCTATGCCAAGGCGCGGCCGTTCGGACGCTTCCTCGACCTGCTCGCCCGGCGGATGCAGCAGCTATTCTATCGTGCCTGGGCCGAAGCGGAGCCGGCGGCGCAGGCCGATCGTCCGGACGACGATCGCTTCGCGGGCTATGTCGCGCAGCTGACCGGCGCAACCGAGGGGGCGCTGCCCGAGGCAGCGTGTCCGGCGCCAGCCCGCCTCGGCTATGCCGCCCGGTTCGCGTCGCGTCGCAGCGCCGGTGCGATCGAGGACGCGCTCGCGCATCTGCTGGGCACGTCGGTCAGCGTACTGGAATATCAGTCCCGCCATCGCGAACTGGAACCGGACGACCGCAGCCGCCTGGGAAGCGCATTCGCTACGCTGGGCGGCAATGCGATGCTGGGCCACCGCGTACGGACTGTTACCGATGCGTTTCGCGTCGTGGTGCGGGTGCGCGACCTCGCCGCGTATCGTGCGCTCTTGCCCGGTGGTGCCCGCCATCAGGTGCTGGCCGAGGCGCTGGATGCGTTTGCGCCGTCGCATCTCGAATGGGACATCGCGCTGGACATCCCGCGCGAGGCGGCGGCGCCCGCGCGGCTCGACGGGCGCACGCAGCTGGGCTGGACCAGCTGGATCGATCCGGCGCGCGGACCGGCGCGGCGACGCGACGCGCATCTGCGCCGTACCTCATCCTGGAGTAAAACATCATGAGCGAGATCAGCCGCGCGAGCCTGTTCGGCCGCCTGAATGCGACCACGTTGAAGGCGGTGGAGACGGCGACCGGGTTCTGCCGGATGCGCGGCAATGCCTATGTCGAGCTGGTGCACTGGCTGCACGTTCTCCTGCAGGATCCGGGTAACGACGTCGGTCGACTGCGCATCGCGTTCGGGCTGGACGATGCGCGGCTGGCCAAGGACGTGCTGACCGCGCTGGACGCGCTGCCGCGTGGCGCGACGGCAGTGTCGGACTTTTCGCCGCAGATCGAGGAGGCGGTCGAAAAGGGCTGGCTGTTCGCGTCGCTGCAATTCGGTGCCGCCAAGGTGCGCAGTGCGCATCTAGTCTATGCCATGCTGAAGACGCCGACGCTGCGCAACGCGCTGTTCGCGGTATCGCCCGAATGGCGGAAGGTGAATGCGGACAAGCTGGGCGATGCGCTGGAGACAGTGTGTCACGCTTCCAGCGAGACGACCGAAACGGCGGCGACCGCAGCCCCGCGCAGCGCGGCGGAGGCGGCGGGCAGCACCGGCGTCACCGGCAACGATGCCTTGGAGCGCTTCTCGATCGATCTGACCGCCAAGGCGAAGTCAGGGGAGATCGACCGTATCGTCGGGCGCGATGCGGAGATCCGCCAGGTCGTCGACATCCTCCTGCGCCGGCGGCAGAACAACCCTATCCTGGTCGGCGAGGCCGGGGTCGGCAAGACTGCGGTGGTGGAGGGTTTTGCTCGCCGCATCGCCGATGGCGACGTGCCGCCGGCGCTGCGCAACGTGACGCTGCGTGCGCTCGACATCGGGCTGCTCCAGGCGGGCGCCAGCGTGAAGGGCGAGTTCGAGAAGAGGCTGCGCGACGTGATCGATGCGGTGGAGCAATCCGCCGAGCCGATCATCCTGTTCATCGACGAGGCGCATACGTTGGTGGGTGCCGGCGGGCAGGCGGGGACGGGCGATGCCGCCAACCTGCTGAAGCCGGCGCTGGCGCGCGGGCGGCTGCGCACGATCGCGGCCACGACCTATGCCGAATATCGCCAGTATTTCGAAAAGGATCCCGCACTCACCCGCCGGTTCCAGACGGTCGATGTCGGCGAGCCGGAAACGGACGTCGCGGTATCGATGATCCGCTCGGTCGCGCCGATGATGGAGGCGCATCACGCGGTCGTCGTGCTGGACGAGGCGGTCGATGCCGCGGTCCGGTTGTCGCAGCGCTACATCCCGGCGCGGCAATTACCCGACAAGGCGGTGAGCCTGCTCGACACCGCGTGCGCGCGCGTGGCGGTGTCGCAACATGCGATCCCCGCGCCGGTCGAGGACCGCCGGCGCCGCGTCGAACTGCTGGAGGTCGAGCGCGAGATCGCCGCGCGCGAGGCCGCCAACCAATATGCCAGCGGTGACCGTATCGCGAAGCTCGATGGCGAGATTGCCGCAGCGAAGGACACGCTGGCGGAGGTCGAGGTGAAATGGGAAGCGGAGAAGGCGGCCTTCGCGAACGTGCGAGAAGCCCGCGACGCGCTGGTCGCGGCGCGTGAAACGGAGGACGTCAGCACGGCAGAGGCTGCCGAGGCGACGCTGGCGCTGGCGGTTGCCGGGATGCGTGAGGCGGGCGGCGACGCGCCGATGGTGTTCGGCGTGGCCGATGCCGATGCGGTGGCCAGCGTCGTCGGCGACTGGACCGGCATTCCTGTGGGCCGGATGGTCAAGGACGAAATCGCCAGCGTGCTGACGATCGCCGACCAGTTGAAGGCGCGCGTGATCGGACAGGACCATGCGATGGACGCGATCGCCAAGCGCATCCAGACCAACCGCGCGAAGCTCGACAATCCCAACAAGCCGGTCGGCGTCTTCCTGCTGTGCGGCCCGTCCGGCGTCGGCAAGACCGAGACTGCGCACGCGCTGGCCGAACTGCTCTATTCGGGCGACGACAGCCTGATCGTCATCAACATGAGCGAGTTTCAGGAAGCGCACACCGTCTCCACGCTGAAGGGCGCGCCGGCGGGCTATGTCGGTTACGGCCAGGGCGGCGTGCTGACCGAGGCGGTGCGGCGGCGGCCCTATTCGGTGGTGCTGCTGGACGAGGTGGAGAAGGCGCACCCCGACGTCCACGAGATGTTCTTCCAGGTCTTCGACAAGGGGTTCATGAACGACAGCGAGGGGCGGTTCATCGACTTCAAGAACACGCTGATCCTGCTGACCAGCAACGTCGGCACCGACCTGGTCATGAACCTGACCGAGGACGAGGAAATGAAGCCCGAGCCGGAGGGGCTGGCGACTGCGCTGCGCCCGGAACTGCTCAAGGTCTTCCCGCCGGCATTGCTGGGGCGGCTGCTGGTGCTGCCTTACTATCCGCTGTCGCCGACGATGCTGCAGGGGATCGTTCGCCTGCAGCTGGACCGCGTGGTGAAGCGCGTGCGCGAGAACCACGCGATCACGCTGAGTTACGGACAGGACGTGGTGGATCACATCGTCGCACGCTGCACCGAGGTGGCGAGCGGGGGGCGCATGATCGACGCGATCCTGACGAACACGATGCTGCCGGACATGTCGATCGCGCTGCTGGAACGGCAGATGCGGGGGGAGGAGGTGACGGGGATTGAATTGAAGGTCGGGGCGGAGCGTTTGACTTGCCAATTCGAAGGTCAAGACGCGTCAGCGTCACGTACTGTCGATGGCCGCAACGTGACGGTTGAGTTAGAGAAGTGACTTTAAGTACAAAGCTCTCGTTTGCGGAAACTCGTATCCTTGCCGAGGCCGTGTTTCCTCGCGGATCACGGAGAGGTATGGCAAACCATCTGGGGCTCATATACGATGCTCTCGTTTCGGTTGATCTGTCCGATCTTGGCATGATGCTTGTAGCTCTTGGAACAATACGAGCAGAGTTGGGGGATTTTATTCCGCGAAGCGAAGGTCGCAGCCGTTACAATGCTATAATTTTTAATAAACCAACAAGTTTCTATTGCGGTGGAGGTTTTGCCGATCCAGTGTTCACGTTACCTGATTTAGGCGGAGCAACAGGAATTGTGCCCGGACAACCTGAGGACCGGTCACTGTTGGGTATGCAAAAGCTAGATGAATCTGTGAATAATGCTGCTTCATGCTATGCGGCGAAAGCTGGCAGCAAATACGATTACAACACCAATCTGGGTAACACCCGGTTCGGTGACGGCGCACGTTATATCGGTCGTGGCTTCGTGCAGATCACAGGAAAACATAATTATTCTTTGTACGGCGAAGAAATCGGTCGTCCATGGCTGGTTCGTGATCCAGAACTCGCAAATAATCCAGGTATTGCGGCTGAATTGCTGGCTGCATTTCTCAAAGGTGCCCAAAGGCCAGTGAAGGAGCGTCATCGAGAACATCATGAAAAGCGTATCCGTGCAGCGCTCGAAAAAGGCGCAATGGGGCTAAAAGATGCGCGCAAGGCCGTAAACGGTGGGAGTAACGGGTTTGATCATTTTCAACAAGCTTTCATAAGTGGTATTCGGAAGGCCATTGAATTAGATTGGGTGACTAACCAGCAGGGAGAATTCTTTATCGGTCGCGAGATCAAGACTGATCGTGGGTTCAGCGGCTTCTCCAGCATAGCATGAAGGCCAACGCTGATGCCCGCTACCCCCGCCGCCCGCCTCGCCGACATGCATGTCTGTCCGATGGTCACCCCGGGCACGCCGCCGATCCCGCATGTCGGGGGACCGATCTCCGGGCCTTGTGCGCCGACCGTCATCATCGGCGGGCTGCCGGCGGCGCGGGTCGGGGACATGGCGGTGTGCGTCGGGCCGCCGGATACGATCGCGATGGGGTCGACGAGCGTCATCACCAGCGGGATGCCGCAGGCGCGGATTGCGGATGCTTGCGCGCATGGGGGCAAGATCGTCGCGGGCTGTCCTACCGTTATTGTCGGCG
>CAJYRU010000115.1 GCA_913777295.1 uncultured Sphingomonas sp.
TCGGCATGGTCCTGCCCGGCTTCGAACGCGCGGACGATCGGTGCGCAGCCCGAGGCCTGCACCGCATACATGCGCGGTCGCTTCGACCCGATCCAGCCCAGCGCCTCCAGCTCGTCGAACGCCTTCCACATGCCGATCAGCCCGGTGCCGCCGCCGGTCGGGTAGAAGATCGCATCGGGCAACCGCCAGCCAAGCTGCGCCGCCAGTTCGAGGCCCATCGTCTTCTTGCCCTCGATCCGGTACGGCTCCTTGAGCGTCGAGAAATCGAACCAGCGTCCTTCCGCCGCGCCCTTGGCAACGATCGCGCCGCAATCGTCGATCAGGCCGTTGACCCGCCACACCCGGCTGCCCTGCGCCGCGATCTCGCGGACATTCACCTCGGGCGTGTCTTCGGGGCAGAACACGATCGTCTCTATCCCGCACCGCGCGGCATAGGCGGCGAGCGCCGCGCCGGCATTGCCGTTGGTCGGCATGGCGATGCGCCGCACGCCCAGTTCCTTGGCCATCGCCACTGCCATCACCAGCCCGCGCGCCTTGAAGCTGCCGGTCGGCAGGCGGCCTTCATCCTTCACCAGCACGCGGGCGCCGCCCGATGTCGGAATGGGGATGAGCGGCGTCTCGATCTCGCCCAGGCTGACGATGTTTGCCGCATGACGCACCGGCAGCAGCTCGCGCCAGCGCCACAGATCGGTATCGCGCGCCGACAGCGTGTCGCGCGACAATGCCGCGCCCACTGCCGACAGATCGTAACGCACCAGCAAGGGCCGACCGACCTTCGACAGATTGTGCAGCGTATCGGCGGCATAATGCTCGCCGGTCATCGAGCATTCGAGGTGCGTGACGAAGGTCGGGCGATCGGCGGTCAGATTCTCGTGCATGACCAACCTTGTAGCGCTACGCTCGCCCCCGTCCAGCGCCGCTCAGGCCGGTTCGGCCAATGCCGCCGCCAGCCAGTCGGGCCGCAGCGCCTCGCCCAGGTCGTCGATCCGGCGATGCTCGACCGCAAGGCCAAGCTCGGGATAGACGATCCGCGTGCGCGGCCCCGGCTCGACGGTCGGCACCACCACCAGCCGCCGGTTGACCGTCGAGCGGTAGTTCATCCGCGCGGTATTCTCCTGGCCGACATAGCAGCCCTTGGTAAAGCTGACGCCGTTCAGCTCGCGCGCATTGCATTCCAGCCACAGTGTCTGCCCGTCACCCAGCTCGGCCCGCCCCTCGGTCACGCCGTGGTGCAGCCGGTGCGCCAGCCAGCCGGTAGCCGCCTCTCCCGCCGGGGCCAGCCAGCGGCGGCCGAGTGCTGCCAGCCGGGGATCGGCCACGCCGTCGCTCCCGTCCGGCGACCAGTGGACGCCGACGTCGGCCCGTTCGATCGTCACCGCACGGCGCAGGCGATAGAGCGTCAGCCGCTTGGCCAGCGTCTCGACCACCTCGCCTTCGCAATCGACCAGAATATCGTCGCCATCGGCCCACAGGATGAAGTCGAACAGCGCCTTGCCCTGTGCGCTGAGCAGCGCCGCCCACCCCGGCGTCTCCGGCGTGACCGCACCCACGTCCTGCGTCACCAGCCCCTGCAGAAAGGCGCGTGCTTCCGCACCGCCGATGCGCAGCACCGCCCGGTCGGACAGCCAGGTACCGGGGCGGGTTTCGGGGGTGTTCATGGTCATAGCCAACAGGTAGGACGGCCCACCCCCTGGCTACAAGAGGCGGCAATGGCGACCTTCGATACCAAGCTCACCGGTGGTACCGTCCACCTTCCCTCCGGCCCGGCGCGCGTCGACATCGGCGTCACCAACGGCCGCATCGCCGGCATCGGCGTGAGCGGCGACGCGGGCGAGACGATCGACTGTACCGGCCTCGACATCCTGCCCGGCGTCATCGACACGCAAGTCCATTTCCGTGAGCCGGGGCTGGAGCATAAGGAAGACCTCGCCACCGGATCGATCGCGGCGGTGATGGGCGGGGTGACCGCCGTGTTCGAAATGCCGAACACCAAGCCCGCGACCGATACCGAGGACGCGATTGCCGACAAGCTCGCCCGCGCCAAGGGGCGGATGTACTGCGACCACGCCTTCTATGTCGGCGCGACCGCGCGCAACGCGAACCACCTTGCCGAGCTGGAGCGCCTGCCCGGCACCGCTGGCGTCAAGATCTTCATGGGATCGTCGACCGGCGACCTGCTGGTATCGGAAGACCCCGACCTGCTGCGGGTGCTGCGCTCCGGCCACCGCCGCGTGGCGATCCATGCCGAGGACGAGATGCGGATGATTGCACGCGAGGGCGAGCGGGTGAGCGGCGATCCCGCCTCGCACCCCGTGTGGCGCGACGACGAAAGCGCGCTGATCGCCACCCGCCGCATCCTGCGCCTCGCGCGCGAGGCCGGCCGCCGCGTCCATGTTCTCCACGTCACCACGCCGGCCGAGCTGGAACTGCTAGGTGCAAACAAGGACATTGCCTCGTGCGAGGTCACGCCACAGCATCTGACGCTGGCGGGCGAAGAGGCCTATCCGCGGCTGGGCACCTATGCCCAGATGAACCCACCGATCCGCTCCGGCGCGCATCGCGATGGCCTCTGGCACTGGCTGACGCAGGGCGTGCCCGACGTCATCGGCTCCGACCACGCGCCGCACACGATCCAGGAAAAGGCCAAGACATATCCCGCGACGCCCAGCGGGATGCCTGGCGTACAGACGCTGCTCCCGCTGCTGCTGAACCATGTCGCGGAGGGGCGGCTGACGCTCCAGCGGCTGATCGACCTGACCAGTGCCGGGGCGCAGCGCATCTTCGGTCTGGCCGGCAAGGGGCGGATCGCCTTCGGCTATGACGCCGACTTCACCGTGGTCGACCTCAAGCAGCGCTGGACGGTCGAGGAATCATGGCTCGCCTCGCGCGCGGGCTGGTCGCCCTTTACCGGCGATACGCTGACCGGCCGTCCGATCGGGACGATCGTGCGGGGCCGGACGGCGATGTGGGACGCGCAGCTGATCGGCGAGGCACAGGGCGCGCCGGTGCGGTTCGAATCGACCGCGTTCCCGGGGGGCTGAACTTTCCCGGCGCCTGACCGACAACGCCATCCCAGCGAAGGCTGGGATCTCTTGCTGGGGCGCGGAACGATAGCCGCTTGCGGTTCCGACCTCAGCCAGCGTCGCGGGCAAAGCCCGCGTCGTCGGTCGGCTTTCAGCCGCCGGCCGGGCTGGGGCGAGTCCCGCAGGGGCGGGCCGCCCTGCGCCTTAAAACGGCAGCCACCTCTGCTTTTCGCTGAACCGCATATAGCCGACATTCGCGCCCAGACGCCAACCCACCCCCAGGCGAACCGGGATCAGCACCACGTCGCCCCGCCGCAGATAGCTGGCCGAGAACCCGCCGACGAAATAGGCGCGCCCCTCGGCCGCCGGGAAGCGCTTGTACAGCTCCTGCGAGTCATACAGGTTGTAGACCAGGACGAAGACCTTGGTCGCATCGCCCCCGACATCGAACCCGACCGACGGCCCGGTCCAATAAACCGGCCGCTGCCCCTCGACCTTGTGGTTCATGATGCCCGAGCCATAACGCAGGCCGACGACGAACGCGCCCGCCGCCTCGCGCCCGGCGATATAGGCGTTGGGCTTGCCCTGGTCCTTCAGGATATTCTCGATGATGCCCGCCAGTCCTTCGGCACCGCGGCCGAAGACGCCCTCAGCCGCACCGATCAGGTCCTCGCGCTCGAACGTGTCGTTCGCCGCCGATGTCGCTGTCGTGCTGGGCGATGACTGCGCGGGCGGCGGTGCCTGCTGCGGCTGGGCCGGTGCCGACTGATAGGCCGGCGGCACGGTCGAGCGCGGTGCCGGTGCCGGCGCCTGCTGCTGCGGGGCCAGATCGCCATCGATCGCGTCGTTCGGATCGACGGTCCGCACCTGCGCCTGTGCCGGCACCGCCAGCACCAGCAGCGGCGCCATCCATCCGATCAACCGTTTCATCACCCGTTCCCCGCGATCCTGCCCATCGCGCGCACGATAGGCGCCAAGCAGCTGTCCCTGCAATGAACGCGCGGCCGGTCGGCGCCGAATTACGATCAATGTAGGGTGTTGATCGATCCCCATTCCCCCGCTATAGGCCCGCTCTCCAGGCAGCATCGCGCGCTTGGGAGACGTGGGTGAGTGGCTGAAACCAGCGGTTTGCTAAACCGCCGTAGGGGGATTACTCCTACCGAGGGTTCGAATCCCTCCGTCTCCGCCAGCCTTGGCTGGCCCGATCCCCTGAAATTCGCATCACCGTGGCGCCTGTCTTCAGAACAGTTCGTCCTGCAGCAGATGTGCCTCCACCTTCGCCGTATCAGGCGTGTCGATCCCATAGCGTGCGAACATCCGGTCCGAGAGCGCCGCGCCAAATTCCGCCAGATTGGCCGACAGGATCGCCAGGTCCTGATAGCGGTCGGCGACACCGACGCGGCCGAGGTCGATGCAACCGGTAACCCGCCCGTCCTGCAACAGGATGTTGTCGAGCGAGAAATCGCCATGCGTGACGACCGGATCGGGGGATAACGGCAGATGCCGCTGCAGCGCGTCCCATATCTGCTCCGCACTCCAACCGGCACGAGCATCGTCGAAATCATCTTCATCGACCAGCCCGGCATCGATGCGGCGGCGCGCCAGCCACATGCGATGCGCCATGCCGCTGTCGAACGGACAGGCCGCCGTGGGGACGGCGTGCAGTAACCGCAGCAGGGCCGCGAGCGCGTCGACCACCTGTTCCCGCCGTGCCGGCTCCCGGTCCAGCAACTACCATGCGGTTTCGCCGCGCAACGCCGTCGTTAGCAGCCAGGCACCCTCCTCCGCCAGGACAAAGCCCGCCACACGCGGCACCGGCACCTTGCCCACCAGCCATCTCAGCCGGACCATCTCGTCGACGACGTCGTCGGCGACATCGCCCTGACGATGTTTCAGGAACAGGTCGGGTGCGTCCGCCCGGCCCGACAGGCGATAGACGGCACCGCCCGATTCCCCGATCTGGTCCCGCGCCTAGCGATAACCGGCGACCCGTTCCGCCAGACAGGTCGGAACCGCCATCGGCGCACACGCGACTTCCCGTTCCATCACCGCCCTCCGTCGATCGGCTGCGTCGGCACGGGCACGCCAACG